>JAEWDP010000084.1 GCA_023390055.1 Pseudomonadota bacterium
AATGTTCATCGACCTATTGCGCTCGGCTCATGGTGACAAGCTCCTACGGATGAAAGCAGTCGCAGCACTTACCGACGATCCAGAGCGGCCGCTTGTACTGCATGGGGTGCAGGAGGTCTTTCATCCACCGCGAAGATTAAAAGCCTGGCCGCAAGGCTCTGACCGACAAACCCGCATGGTGTTGATCACACAGAATTTGTCCGAAGCCTTTGTAAAGGACCTTTTTGCTGCATTTACCGGCCAACCGCGGATTGACCAGCCAGATCGAGCGGCCTTAGAGGAGAACCCGCTTGCTGTTCCCGGTCTTCGGATGTGAGCGAAGCTGCAGGTAGTCATCCTTTGCGAATGTGGAAACGATGCCCGTCGGCGGTCTTTTCTGTGTGCAGCAACTCATGTCCCTCCTCGCGACAGAAATGTGGGATATCGACTCCGGCAAGCGGATCGCTTGTTTCAACGACCAGCTCTTCACCGCTCTGGATGGACTTTAGTCGGTGCCGCGTTTTTAGGACAGGTAACGGGCATTTGAGCCCGCGCAGATTGTATGTGATGGCGGCAGTGTCAGGCATCAGTCCCGGGTCCAGAACTTCCAGAAAGGCTTCTTCTTACTTTCGCTGAGAGCCGGGGCCGCATAAGCGAGAGGATTCTGATCCGGTATCGGCACAGTTGTTGAAACGGCATTTGCTGCCGTTGTCTGCTCAGGGGTTTGCGCAGTTTGCGCCACATCACTTTGCGGTGGTTGGCGGTCCTGTATCATTTGACCGGTGGCAGTCGAAGGTTGACTTGGTCTGGATGCCAGCACTGTGCCAGCCGTCTTGCCCTTTGGCGTGGACTTCTTGGCCATTAAAGCCTGGAAATCCTCCTGGGTCATCAGCTTGCCGGCTTCAAGTGAACTGCCGGTAGGCGCGTAAGCAAGGTCTCGTCCTTTGCGCTTATCTGCCACAATAGCTTTCCGCTCGGCCTCGGTAGGCTCATACCAGACCATTCCATCCAATTTGCGGACGGCCTTGGCATAGGCCAAATCATAGCTCTTCTGGTAAGATGCAAGGGCAATGTTGAGGGTTGATGGTGTCGACATAGGCGGACAGGCGGCAGCGGCGTTAAGTTGCTGATTTCCCTCGACTTGCTGATTGAATACATACTTTCTTTCGCAGACGTTTACGGTTGGTGGGCGCTTTGTGACCTCGAAATTATCGTAACCGACCTTCAACATCTTCCAGAAGTCATAGTGCTCGCTGCTGCGGTGACGCGCCATATTCTCTGCCGTCATACGAAAGGGGAATGCCTGCAACTGAACGGCGGACTGACCACCTTTGAATGCATCGCGCGCGAAAGCATAAATCTCCAGAACCTGTGCATCAGTCATGGAGTAGCAGCCGGAGGATGAACATGCCCCGTGGATCATCAGATTTGACCCAGTGTGTCCATTGGCCTGATCGTACCGATTAGGATAACCCGTATTGATTGCGAGGAAGTACTTCGAGTTGGGATTCAGATGCGCACGCGTTAGGTTGTAAAAGCCCTCCGGTGCCTGACGATCCCCTTCCTTCTGCTTTGGTCCAAGCTTTCCAGACCATGCACAGATCTCATAGTCTGCGATCATGTCGAAGCGGTTGTTAGCCTTGGCCTTCCAGACTTCCAGAACGCCCTCTTCCTTGAAGATTCGCACCATAATGGGTGAGGTGCGTGGCATGTCCTTCTTCTTCATCTCCGAAAGAATTCGAGAAGGCAAAGGATGCTCTACTTTGTTCTTGATCTTGGAGACGTCAACTGAGTCCAGCGTATCGTTACAACCTGCCAAGGCGGTCGCGATCAGAAAAGCGAGGGCGATGTTTTTCAGTTGCATCTGCATGAACCACGTAAACTGTGTATGACGGACGATATCGGCACAACAGCAGCGATAATAAAGCGGTAATCTTTACATCTTCTTAACTGCTTCGCCCCGTCTGTAAAGCAAAACTATAACTGACGCAGTCTCAGCAGCAATGTGGCCAAATTTGGCTTTTTTTGGGAAACTCTCAGATCAGAGATTTCTTCCGATTTGCAGGAACTTCTGTCGACGCGCCGCACGAACCTCGTCACCTGACAGTTTTCCAAGGTCCGCCAAGGCCGATTCGATGACTTTTCCAGTCGTAGTGATGACAGTTTTTGGGTCCCTGTGGGCGCCGCCGATGGGCTCCGGGATGATGCCGTCAATAATGCCTAACTCTTTCAAGTCGTCTGCCGTGATCCGCATATTCGTGGCCGCTTCCTTGGCCCGCGTCGAATCGCGCCAGAGAATGGAAGCGGCCCCTTCGGGTGAAATAACCGAATAGATAGAGTTTTGAAGCATGTAGACGCAATTGCCTGTTGCAATCGCTATCGCACCGCCTGATCCGCCTTCACCAATTACGACAGATACCACTGGTACCCGAACTGCCAGGCACATTTCGGTGGAACGTGCGATTGCCTCTGCCTGGCCACGTTCTTCCGCGCCGACGCCAGGATAAGCCCCGGCTGTGTCAATTAGCGAAATGATCGGCAAACCGAAGCGATCCGCCATTTCCATGATCCGGATGGCCTTGCGGTAGCCTTCAGGACGCGGGCTCCCAAAATTGTGCTCTAGTCGACTTTTGGTATCAAAGCCTTTTTCCTGTCCAATTACCGCAACAGGTTGGCCTTTAAAACGTGCCAACCCGGCTTGTATTGCAGCATCCTCCCCGAAATTGCGATCACCTGCAAGCGGAGTGAAGTCAGTGAGGAGCTGAGCAGCGTAATCAACGAAGTGAGGGCGCTGCGGATGCCGAGCGACTTGTGTCTTCTGCCATGCGTTCAGTTTCGCGTAAACTTCTTCGGTTGCTTCGCGAACCCGGACTTCCAATCTGGCGATTTCTTCTGAAGTGTCGATGCTCTCGTCTTCGGTGGCTAGCTTCTTCAGCTCGTGGATCTTTCCTTCGAGGTCTGAGATTGGCTTTTCGAAATCGAGATAAGTCTGCATGAGATCCGTTTTCCGATTATTCTGGCCTAGTGGCGGGCCCTCTAATCCCGGTTTTTGGCCAGTTTTGCAAGGGGGTGGTGCGTTTGCACAAGCTCCCGCAGTCTTTCGTCGAGAACATGAGTGTATATTTGTGTCGTAGAAATGTCGGAATGACCAAGTAATTCCTGCACCACGCGGAGGTCCGCTCCATTCTGGAGGAGATGACTTGCAAAAGCGTGTCGCATGACGTGCGGGGATATGGCGGTGGCTTTAAGACCTGCGCGAGCGGCCAGCGACTTCAAATCACGTGCGAAGACTTGCCGCGACAGAAATCCATCCCTCCCAGGCGAAGGAAACAGCCACGGGTTGTCTTTGTCATCCAAGGCAGTTTGGCGGGCCTGTCCGTAGCGTGCGAGAGCTTCCACGGCTGATCGCGATAGCGGAACTAGCCGCTCCTTGTTCCCTTTTCCTCGAATGATCAGAAATCTACCTTCCTGGTCGAGGACCTTCGCAGGCAACGAAACAAGTTCGCTGACGCGCATTCCCGTGGCATACAGCAACTCAAGCAGGGCCAGCATCCGAAGCGGGGAATATTCGCCAGACGCGGCCTTATTTGCTTCAAGTGCCGCACGTTCGAGAAGGCGAGTGACGTCATCTTCACTCATGGTTTTCGGGAGCGCACGAACCCTTCTAGGGCTGTCGAGTATGGAGGTTGGGTCGTCACGCCGAAAACCTTCGGAGTACAGGAACTTGTAGAATTGTCGCATGGCCGAAAGCTTGCGTGACTGGGAGCTGGCGGCAAAGCCTTTTTTGCCGAGGCAAGACAGGTAGAAGCGGAGATCGTCACTAGTCGCGTCAAGAAGCTTAATCCTTCTTGTCGTGAGGACAGCTCTCAAATCATCGAGATCGCGCTGGTACGACGCCAGCGTATTGCCTGCGGCACCGCGCTCCGCACTCATCATTTCCAAGAAAGCTTCGATCTGCGCCTGCGAAAGGTCCACCATACCGCTCTCATGGTCGCTGAATAGGGTTGAGGCGCTCGGACGGCACTCTGACACTGGCTTCTCGTTCATGAGGCTCCACCAGCAGGACCAATGCAACCATGCTTCCATAGATTATCCCGGCGATGACTGCGAGGATAAAAAGGAGGCGAAATAGAGTTGGCATGGGTCGTGTGATCCTTTCGGTGGCACGTTCAAAACTATATGCGAGAACCAGGATAAACATGCAAGGATCGGCAGAAGCGGGACTTTCACTAATGCCATGACTTGACGCTGCGGATCCATTTGTCGATACCCTTGACGAAACGGATCTTAAATAATGAACGAGTTTCTCATCCCCGAAGCAGCGTCTTCTTTGGCCATCGAGGCTCGCGCAGTACTTGGCAAACGCAACCTGATCTTTGTCGGACTTATGGGAGCTGGCAAGTCAGTGATCGGTCGAATGGTGGCACAAGCTCTGTCGATACAGTTCATTGATACGGATGCGGAGATCGAAAAGGTCTCTCGGATGACTATTCCTGAACTATTCGTTGCTTATGGAGAAAGCGAATTTCGGTCCCTTGAGATGCGTGTCATTGGCCGGCTTCTGAAGTCTGGGCCGCGTGTGATCTCTACCGGCGGCGGTGCATTCATTAATGACAATACACGCAATCTCGTCAAGAAAAATGGTGTTTCGATCTGGTTGAAAGCAGATCTCGATGTGCTCTGGGAGCGGGTAAGCAAGCGTGATAACCGCCCTCTGCTGAAGACGGAAAATCCAAGACAAACATTGGAAACACTTATGAACCAGCGATATCCAATCTATGCTCAGGCCGACCTGATTGTCCAATCTGGCAATGTCCGCAAGGAGGTGATGGTAGATGAAGTACTTTCGGCGATAGCTGGTCTGACACAGAAAGGCAAAACTCGATGAATGCTCCTCCTTTGAGAGTAGACGAGAGATTGGTGCATGTTCCCCTCGGTGAAAGAGCCTATGACATTCTTATCGGACCTGGGCTGATTTCCCGATCTGGTGGTGAAGTCGCGACGAGGCTCAAGGGACGACGCGCGGCGATCATCACTGACGAGCATGTGGGGCCCCTCTATCTGGAGCCTCTGATGGACAGTCTGCAAACGGATGGGATCGAGACCGTTTCGCTGACGCTGCCTGCGGGTGAAAAGACAAAAAGCTTCGACGCTCTTGCGGCCGTGACGGATATGGTTCTTTCGGCACGAATCGAACGTAGTGATGCGGTAATTGCTCTTGGTGGGGGTGTCATTGGTGATCTTGCTGGGTTTGCGGCCGGTATCGTCCGACGTGGCGTACGCTTTGTTCAGCTCCCAACTTCACTTCTGGCACAGGTTGATTCCTCCGTGGGAGGTAAGACCGGCATCAACACGCGCCACGGGAAAAATCTGCTGGGAGTTTTTCACCAGCCGGATCTCGTTCTAGCCGACACAGCCGTCCTCGATAGTCTCTCGGAGCGAGAGTTTCGTGCTGGCTATGCCGAGATCGTCAAGTACGGGTTGATAGACAAGCCCGAATTTTTTCGCTGGTTGGAATTGCACTGGAGGCAGGTGTTCGGTGGTGGGGCGGAGCGAATGGACGCAATTGCGGTCAGTTGTCAGGCCAAGGCCGATGTTGTCGTAGAAGATGAGCGTGAAACGGGCCGGCGTGCGCTTCTCAATCTCGGTCACACATTTGGCCATGCACTGGAGGCGGCAACCAGCTATGACAGTGCACGCCTCGTGCACGGGGAAGGCGTCGCGATCGGGATGGTCCTTGCCCACCAATTCTCTGCACGGCTTAATCTTGCGAGCCCAGATGATGGACAACGCATTGCTGCTCATCTAGTCAAAGTTGGACTTCCGACGAAAATAAGTGACATCGCCGGTGAACTTCCACCCAGTGAGGTGCTGATGGAAGCCATTTCGCAGGACAAGAAGGTAAAGAGCGGAAAGCTGAGTTTCATATTGACCCGGGGGATCGGCCAGTCATTCGTCGCAGACGACGTACCGTCGTCCGAGGTGCTTTCCTTCCTGGAGGACATGAGGTCTCTATGACGATTGCCTCCGGACCTATTCCGAAAGTCGTCAACGCTGTAATACGCGCTATTCTTCGCTGCACCCGCGTGAAGCTTTCGCTTCAGACGCTCGCCCAAATCAGTCATGACGACCTCCATGCTGCTCTCGACATCGTTCACCAGAACGGAAGGTTCGAAAGGGCGGATAAAGACCGTCTCCATGATTTGTTTGATCTTGAAGAGCTCGAAGTTTCGGATGTCATGAGGCATCGGACGGCAATGCGCGCGGTGAATGCGGATGACACGCCGGAAACGGTCGTGCGTACGATCCTTGAAAGCTCTTATACCCGAATGCCGCTATGGCGAAACTCCACAGAGAACATAATAGGGATTATCCATGCCAAGGATCTCCTTCGCGCTCTTGCTGAGCCGAACGCGGATGCTTCCACGATCGATATCGTGAAGATCGCCCAGAAACCTTGGTTTGTTCCTGACAGTACTTCTCTGAAGGATCAGCTCAATGCCTTTTTGCGCCATAAAGTGCATTTTGCAGTCGTCGTTGACGAATATGGCGAGATGCAGGGTATCGTAACGCTTGAGGATATCCTCGAAGAAATAGTTGGTGACATCGCGGATGAGCACGATCTGGAAATTCAGGGTGTAAGTCAGGAAACAGATGGGTCCATCACGGTCGATGGGTCGGTTCCCATCCGTGATTTGAACCGGGCGCTCAACTGGAGCCTGCCCGATGAGGAGGCAACGACAGTTGCCGGCCTTGTCATTCACGAATCGAAGCTGATTCCGCAGGAGCGGCAGGCATTCACTTTTCACGGCAAACGCTTCATCATCATCAAACGGGAGAAGAACCGTATTACACGACTTCGAATCCGTCCGGTGGAGCCCGTGGATCTGCCAGCCGAGTAAGCTACCAGTTTCGGGATTCATCCGGCGCTGCTGCTTCGACAGCCAGAGCGTGCAAACCAGCATCGAGGATGGGTCTCAAAATTTCGTTGACGGTCCTGTGTCGCTGGAGCCTGCTCATTCCGATGAATTTTTCCGACACCACCTTGATCCGCATGTGAGTTTCCCCCTTGCCGTCAAAGCCGGGCTGGTGGCCGGCGTGGTGGTGGCTTTCGTTGATGACCTCAAGGCTTTCGGGCACAAGGCCTTTTCGAAGCAATTGTTCAATCTGATTTGTCAACGTCATTATCGCCTCTGCGGGTTTGTCCAGGGGGTGATCCAGAAATCAGTAAGAAACAGGTTTGTCAATTCTTGTCGCGGCGCCGCCTGCACCCCATAATGGAGCAGCATGAAACTGGATTCCAAATATTTTGATCGCATTCGTACGCGGCGCAAGAGCAAGCAGGAAACTGCTGCCGAGGCACCTGCATGTCAATGGGATGGTTGCGACAAGCCAGGAGCCCATCGAGCTCCGGTGGGCCGCAATGCCGAGGGGCAGTTCTTTCTCTTCTGCTTCGAGCACGTCAAAGAGTATAATAAGGGCTACAATTATTTCTCTGGCTTGTCGGACAGTGAGATAGCACGCTATCAGAAAGAGGCGATCACAGGGCATCGCCCTACCTGGTCCATGGGTGTAAACAAGTCGTCGAAGGATGCGCCGCTGCATTCTACGCTCAGATCCGGCTCCGCCGCCTCGCAACATCGCCTGAAAGATCCATTTGGTTTTGTTGCGCAGGGCCGAGCCGGCACCCCACATCCACAGCCCCAGGGGCGCAAGCTCAAGACCCTTGAAGCCAAGGCTTTTGATACGATGGGACTTGGTGCCAATGCTACTTCAGCGGATATAAAGAGTCGCTACAAGGAACTTGTGAAGAAGCATCACCCTGATGCGAATGGTGGAGATCGCGGCTCGGAGGAACGTTTTCGTGCAGTAATCCAAGCATATCAGTTGTTGAAGCAAGCCGGTTTCTGCTAAGCGATACTGAAAAAATTGCAGAGGACTGGCAGTCGGGCGGTGGCTCGCGCCTTGGAGATATAATGAGCAAGATCGATCTTGATATTTCGAACCTTCCCGATACGACCGTTTCTGTACGGGAGGTCTTTGGTATCGATACTGACATCAGGGTGCCAGCCTACAGCAATGGTGATCCTTATGTCCCGGACCTAGATCCAGATTATCTATTTGATCGGGATACAACTCTCGCGATTCTCGCGGGCTTTGCACACAATCGGCGCGTTATGGTTTCCGGTTTTCACGGAACGGGTAAGTCTACCCACATCGAACAGGTTGCCGCACGCTTGAACTGGCCATGCGTGCGCATCAATCTGGACAGCCATGTCAGTCGTATCGACCTGGTCGGAAAGGATGCCATTGTCCTGAAGGATGGCAAGCAGGTGACCGAGTTCAAGGACGGCATTCTGCCATGGGCATATCAGCATAATGTCGCGCTGGTATTCGATGAGTACGATGCAGGTCGCCCTGATGTCATGTTCGTAATTCAACGGGTTCTGGAATCTTCAGGCCGGCTGACACTGCTCGATCAAAGTCGAGTCATCCGGCCGCATCCAGCTTTCCGTCTCTTCGCAACTGCCAATACCGTTGGCCTTGGTGATACGACAGGGCTCTATCATGGTACACAGCAAATCAACCAGGCTCAGATGGATCGCTGGTCGATCGTCACGACGCTCAACTATCTTCCGCACGACAAGGAAGTCGATATCGTCGCCGCCAAGGTCAAGAGCTTCGGCAAGACGGCAGAAGGTCGGGAGGTCGTATCCAAGATGGTCCGTGTCGCCGACCTTACTCGCTCAGCTTTCGTAAACGGTGACCTTTCGACCGTCATGAGCCCGCGGACGGTCATTACCTGGGCTGAAAATGCAGAGATTTTCGGGGATATTTCTTTTGCATTCAGGATCACATTCTTGAACAAATGTGATGAACTCGAGCGTACTTTGGTTGCCGAGCAATATCAGCGGGCCTTTGGTGTCGAGTTGAAGGAAAGCGCTGCCAATATCGTATTAGGAGCCTGAGGCGACAATCAGTATGGCAGGACCAGGAGATAATATGAAAGGCCGGTCGGTTGGACCGGTAGATACCGAGCCGCTACGCCGGGCGATAAGCGGATGCGTCCGTTCGATTGCCGGAGATGGCGAGGTGGAGGTCACCTTTGCCAACGAGCGGCCGGGTCTGGCAGGCGATCGCATTCGGCTGCCGGAGATCTCCAAACGCCCCACTGCCCATGAACTCTCCGTCACGCGTGGTCTTGGCGATTCAATGGCGTTGCGACTTGCTTGTCACGATCCTGCAGTCCATGCGAGCCTTGCTCCGCAAGGAGCCGATGCGCGCAGCATCTTCGACGCAGTAGAACAGGCTCGTGTCGAATCGATTGGTGCCGTGCGAATGAGCGGCATGGCGACCAATCTGGATGCGATGAACACCGAGAAGTACGCAAAGGCGAATTTTTCGGGTATAGAGCGTCAAGAAGATGCGCCCATTGCCGAGGCAATGGCTATGCTTGTACGGGAGAAGCTCGCTGGAACTAAAGTACCGCAGAGTGCCGGCAAGGTCCTTGAGCTTTGGCGGCCGTTCATCGAGGAAAAGGCTGCAACCGACCTCGATGGCTTGAAGGGCGCGCTCGAGGACCAGCAGATATTCGCAAAGCTTGTTCGGCATATGCTTTCGTCCATGCAGATGGCGGAGGACCTCGGCGACGATGATTTTGATCCCGAGGAGGCGGAGAACCCTAACGACGAAGAGCAGCCGCGTAGCAACGAGACTGAAAACGAGGAAGTCGAAGAGGAAGCTGGCTCTGATGCTGCCCCCGCCGAGCAGAGTGATGCTGCCGACGACGAGTTCGATGAAGGTGAAATGGACGGCGCCGAGATGTCTGATGACGACATGTCGGATGAGGCGGACGAACATTCCGAGACACCAGGCGAGACACGTCGACCAAACAATCCATTTGATGATTTCAATGAAAAGGTCGACTACCACATCTTCACGCAGGAGTTTGATGAGGAGGTCTTGGCCGAAGAACTTTGCGATGAAGCGGAACTCGATCGCCTGCGGGCTTTCCTCGACAAGCAACTTGCGCATCTCCAGGGGGCGGTGGGTCGTCTTGCTAATCGCCTGCAACGGCGATTGATGGCGCAGCAGAACCGGTCCTGGGACTTTGATCTTGAAGAAGGCTATCTGGATCCAGCACGCCTTGTTCGACTTATTATCGACCCGATGCAGCCACTCTCGTTCAAGAAGGAAAGAGATACCCAATTTCGTGATACTGTCGTCTCGTTGGTGCTCGACAATTCAGGGTCGATGCGCGGCAGGCCGATTACGGTGGCAGCCACGTGCGCGGATATTCTCGCCCGTACGTTGGAACGTTGTGGCGTGAAAGTTGAGATATTGGGCTTTACGACCAAGGCATGGAAGGGTGGTCAGGCACGGGAAAACTGGCTGGCCGGCGGTAAAACCGCAAACCCTGGCCGCCTCAATGATTTGCGTCACATTGTCTACAAGTCGGCTGATGCTCCATGGCGTCGCTCGCGACGCAATCTGGGTTTGATGATGCGGGAAGGTCTTCTCAAGGAGAATATCGACGGCGAAGCCTTGATGTGGGCGCATAGCCGATTGATTGCTCGCCCTGAGCAGCGAAAGATCCTGATGATGATTTCAGATGGAGCGCCGGTCGATGATTCGACCTTGTCAGTCAACCCGGGCAACTATCTCGAGCGGCATCTGCGCGCTGTAATTGAACAGATCGAAACACGTTCTCCTGTCGAACTCCTGGCGATTGGCATTGGCCACGATGTTACCCGTTATTATCGGAAGGCAGTGACCATCGTTGATGCCGACGAGCTTGCCGGAGCGATGACCGAGCAACTTGCTGACCTCTTTGAAGAAAACAGTGTCGGGGCCGGTAGACGTATACGCAGGGCAAGTTGACGACTGAGTACGTGAAACAATGCCTTCTGTTGGCTTTCGGATGCCTCTTTCCTGCCATTGCGTGGTCTACAGCAGCTGTAATTGCGGCGGAACCGGCGCCCCTGACAATACGTAGTATTCAACAGTTTCAGCCTGGTTCGCCCAACAGTCGGTTCGGGGCTCTCGAATTCGTTGCAGGTCTTGAATACGCGTCAGCAGATAGCCGCGTAGGTGGGGTCTCCGCTATTCGCTTTCGTCCGAATGGTCGGGATTTTCTCGCCGTTCTGGACACGGGAAACTGGTTATGCGGTACTGTTGAACGCAATGAGGAAGGCAACATTGCGGGGCTGCTTGGCTTATCGGTCATACCAATGACGGGTGGGAGCGGGCAGTCCGCGTCCAAATTTGATATGGATGCCGAAGGATTGGTGCTTCGAGGCGAGCAGATCATCGTTAGTTATGAACGACGCCACAGGATAGATTTCTATCACGATCCTTGCGTTTCTGGTTCACGGCCACAGTCTATCGATATGGTGATCCCGTTGCATGAACTACGTTCAAACGGTGGTATCGAAATGTTGGCTGTTTCGCCCGTGGACAGCGCTTTGCAAGGGGCTGTTGTCGCGATTGCTGAGAAAAGTCTCGACGAAAATGGCAATCTTTTCGCGTCTATCCTGGGTGGACCAGAGAAAGGTATATTCAAAGTTGTTCGTGATGAGCCCTGGGCCGTGACCGACGGCGCATTCCTTCCGCAAGGTGATCTCCTGCTGCTGGAACGACGCTTCAGTCTCCTCGGCGGATTAGGGATGCGCATTCGCAGAGTTGAAACCAAGAAGATCCGCCGTGGTGCACTTGTTGATGGCGAAGTCCTGCTTGAGGTCGGTATGGAAGCAGAGATTGACAATATGGAAGGGCTTGACGTCGTGTCGGGATCGGATGGTGAAATCCGCATCATTGTCGTTTCTGACAATAACCGCTCGTTCCTCCAACGCAATTTGATGCTGGAGTTCCGTTTGGTGGAATAAGCGCTTCTGGCGTTGATCAGGCTGTCTTGGTCGACGATATGGGTTTCAGTATGTTCATGAGCGCTCCATATGGTAAAAGCATCAAGAGGCCGACAAGGATCTTGACACCAAGATCACCGAGAGCCCACGACATCCAACGCGGTGCTTCTAGCGAAACGATGCCGAGGATGGGGGCCCATTCAATCGCGATTGAATCATTTGGACCCAACATCACAAAGACGGTCGCAAAGGCAAGCGAGAAGAAGAGCAGAGTATCAAGTGCGGATCCCGCGAGAGAACCTACAAGCGGAGCTTGCCACCAGGCCCGCCTACGTAACCGATTGAACACTGATATGTCGAGGAGTTGTCCTACGAGGAAGGCGGTGCCGGATGCTATTGCTATGCGTGGTACCGATGTCCAGAACGATATGGCAACTCCGACGATGAAGCCGGCTAATACGACCCGCCGAGCGACGGCGGGTCCAAACTGCCGATTGGTAAGGTCAGTGACCAAGAACGCTACCGGATAGGTAAATGCTCCCCAGGTCAACAGATCGCCGAGCTGAACGCCGAAAAGGGAACCGGAAAGAGGAAACTGTACGAAGAAATTCGACGCGATAACGATTGTCGCCATCAGCAGGGCATATATGCAGGTATAGCCGAGGTAACGCATTTTTTTATCCTGGGTGATGCCACCAGTGAGAGATGTTCTGGCCCAAGTCAAAGGGCTTGCCCGGTTTGACCGTTCAAGCCCTGTCTTAAGAACCGGTGATCAGAAACTGAAACGCCTTAGGCGGCAGCTTCAGCTGTTTTCTTGGCGATCTGGCGGCGTAGCAGGCGCGCGCGCATGGACAGGTCGCCTTCATCGGCCTTCAGAAGGAAGGCATCAAGGCCGCCACGATGTTCGACTGAGCGAAGAGCATGTGCCGAAACGCGCAGACGAAAGCGTTGGCCGAGAGCATCGGAGATCAACGTTACGTGGCACAGGTTCGGCAGGAACCGACGGCGGGTCTTGTTATTGGCGTGGCTGACATTGTTGCCCGACTGGACGCCCTTGCCGGTCAATTCGCACATACGGGACATGGTACACCTTTGTTCTTATGCAATTGGATGGTCCTTCCGGACAATGCCCGGCGCGCCGATCCAACTGATCTGATTGGAAAGTTGCGGTTCTATAGTCAGTGAGGGCGCTTCCGTCAAGACAAACCTTGGCATCTACGCTGCTGATTCTATGAGAACCACGCGCGCGGGACTATTTTCTTGCCACAGTACAGGCGCTATATCAGGACGAACGCGGCGTGAAGCAGCTTGCTCTTTTCGGAGTCGCTATGATCGGACGAAGGATGGAATTTCTCGTCTTGGGATTGATACTCTCGCTTATGGCAGTGCCAGCGGGGACGGTCAGTCTCACCCATTTGAGCGAATACGACATTTCTCTCGGAATACTCCCTATTGCGAAGGCCTCCTTTGCAAGTGAGTTCGGCAGCAGGGACTATCGTATAACCGGGAGCTTTCGATCATGGGGAATTGCCGATATTATCACCAGGATATCCGCAAAGACGCAGGCTCATGGTCAGAGGCGAGGCGATGAACTTCAAACGGAGCGCTTCAGCCTCGTTTATAAATCTGGCAAGCGGACCCGTGTCTATGAAGTCAGCTACCGTAATGGCAATGTGACGCGATCCGTCATGAAGCCTGAACCAAAGCGTCCTGAAAACTGGGTTCCGGTGACAGATGCAGACCTGCGCTCGGTCCTCGATCCGCTTAGCGGTCTGGTGTTCGATGGTGACTCTACGGTTTGCCCTCGAACTGTACCGATCTACGATGGCGAGTCCCGTATGGATCTGGTGTTGGCACCGAAAGGTATCAGGAATTTCTCGACGAAGGGGTTTGAAGGTGAGGCTATCGTCTGCGAGATCCGCTATATACCAAGATCCGGTTTTCGCCGTGGGCGCAGCGACATAGAATTTCTTCGAAACACGCGGATGGAGATCTGGTTTGCCAAGGCGCAGTCGGTAAATGTATATGCCCCGGTCTATGCACGGATTCCAACGCGTATGGGACCGGTTTACGTGAAGGCTGCGAGATACGGCGGCTGACGGGGTGAGTGCCCCGAAAGGGGGCTTCGTGAGAATTCGTGGAACGTTGATCGGGTTTACAGCGATCCTGATGTGGTCACTGTTGGCACTGATGACGGCTGCTTCAGGCAAAGTACCACCGTTCCAGCTGTCGGCGATTACATTTGCCATTGGGAGTCTTCCGGGCCTGTTGCTGCTTTCCATAAAACCGGGACGCATTAGATTCCTGAGGCAACCGGCCAAAGTGTGGATCATCGGAGTTGCGGGCCTGTTCGGTTATCATTTTCTTTATTTTACCGCTCTCAGAAATGCTCCGGCAGTCGAGGCCGGCCTCATCGCCTATCTCTGGCCGCTCCTGATCGTCGTTGGCTCTGCACTTTTGCCAGGCGAGCGGTTACGTTGGCACCATGTGATAGGAGCCATTGCAGGACTTGTCGGGACTGTAACGATCGTTTCGCGCAATGGTATTGCTTTTGATAATCAGTATGTTCTTGGTTATGGCGCCGCGCTTCTTTGTGCCCTGAGTTGGTCTGCATATTCACTCTTGACCCGCAGATTCGATCAGGTCTCGACGGATGTTGTTACCGGATTTTGTATTTTGACGTCGTTGTTATCGCTTGCTTGCCACCTTCTGCTTGAAACAACAATCTGGCCTGCCAGCGGCAGTGAGTGGCTGGCGGTCATCGGCCTTGGGTTGCTCCCGGTTGGCTTAGCCTTTTACGCCTGGGACCATGGTGTCAAACACGGTGATATTCAGATCATCGGTGCAGCGAGCTACGCTGCACCATTACTGTCGACCCTGATCCTTGTGGTCAGCGGCTTTGCAGAGCCGGATTGGAGGATACTCCTGGCTTGCCTGCTTATTACAGGAGGTGCTGTTCTGGCGGCCCGTGATATGTTGCAGCCAGGTGATAGAGCAACGGTTGTTCCGGCAGACTAGAAAAGCAGATATTGACAACCCCGCACTTCACAGCAGGATCTATGCCTGCAGGAGCATGAGGCGCCAGTGCTCTGAATGACGGTCGAGACCCAACGGTTTCTTCAGGTCGGGATCGTGAACGGATGCCTCAAACAGGCCAAACCGAAACCTTCCTGCTCTGTTTGCAGCAATAAGGGCTCTTCAATGTGAAGTTATTTCCTCCCACCATGCTTTCCACGGCGGGTTTTTTCGAACTTGCCCCCGGGCTTGCCACCAGGATCACCGCCGGCATAGTCGCAAACCATATCCTGGCGATGAATTCGCTGAAAGTGTCACATATTGCCCACTTTCCGGATGCCGCTTCATAGGCTCTTGCAAGCCTCTTCATTCAAAGAGGGAGGTGTTTTGGCCTCGAGCGCACGGGTAATGCCTTCTGGGGGCACTTTAGAAAAGGTCCTTGCGTTTTCGGATCTCCGTGAAGACTTCCTCGTCTGTTTTCGTTTCCATCAGGAGGTTGCGGCGGATGGAAGGATCTGCGGCACGCAGGAAGGGGTTGGTCTCCTTTTCCAATCCGATTGTGGTCGGGATTGTGAAGCGTCCTTCTGACAGCGCGTCCTCCACTTCACGGACACGGTTCTGCAGCCGAGGATTGTCAGGATCGACAGTTAGAGCAAAGCGGGCATTGGCGAGTGTGTACTCGTGGCCAAAGTAGACAGCTGTTTCATCGCGGAGTGCGGCAAGCTTCTGCAGTGAGTGCCACATGTCAGATGCTGGCCGCTCGAGCAGTCGGCCGCAACCCAGAGCGAACAATGTATCGGCGGCAAAAAGGATCTTGTCATCGATGAAGTGGTAGCAAATATGCCCTGCCGTATGACCGGGCGTTTCGATCACGCATACCGTGTGATCCCCGAAGGAGAACTCGTCACCATCCATGACCGACTTGTCGAGGCCGGGAATTGCGACAGCTTCATTTACTGGTCCGATGATCTCTAGATCAAATTTGTTCTTGAGAGGCAGATTGCCTTCCACGTGATCCGTATGGTGATGGGTCGTGAGGATGTGAGTAAGCTTCCAGTCGCGACGCTGGAGCGCATCCAGGACTGGCTGCTCTTCTGGCGCATCAATCGATGCCGTCAGACCAGTTTCCGGGTCGTGGACCAAAACGCCGTAATTGTCGTTTCGACAGACAAAGACTTCAATTTCAAGTGGTTTCATATGCTACGCCCCCATTGCGATATCGGGTCGCAACATAATGTAGACAGTCAGGCCTTGATGTCCAACTGCTCTCTGCTAGCATTTTAACAATGCATACCGATATTGTCGATCTTCGCGAATTTTATCACTCATCACTTGGCCGTCTAGCCGAGCATTCCATCACGTTGGCACTTTCTTCCCTTTGGTCGAGACTTCCGGACGAGAGACTCGTGGGACTTGGATATACGGTTCCTTATCTCGATCGGTTCCGCTCCGATACCGAGCGTACCTTTGCCTTCATGCCAGCAGGACAAGGGGCGGTGAACTGGCCTGTAGGGGAACTGTCGTCTACAGCTCTTGTGTTCGATGAAGAACTGCCCTTGCCAGATTCCTCCATCGATCGTGTTTTGATGGTGCATTCACTGGAATTTGCGGAAAATCCAAGGGAGACGTTGAAGGAGCTGTGGCGTGTTATCGCCCCTGGAGGACGTCTTGTAATTGTCGTGCCGAACCGCCGTGGTGTCTGGGCCCGGATGGAGCATACGCCGTTTGGATCTGGGCGACCGTATTCTCGTCGGCAACTGACAGCACTCTTGCGCGAAACGAACTTTACCCCGGCAGCAACCGCCGAAGCACTTTTTTTCCCACCCTCACGCGTCCGAACTGTTCTAAGGTTTAGAAATATGCTGGAGCGTATGGGGCGGCGGTTCTGGCCTGTGTTTTCAGGTGTCATCATCGTGGAGGCGCAAAAACGCCTCTATCAGGGCCTTCCAGTCGCTACGCGTGCATCGCGCCGTGTCTTTGTACCGGCGCTTGCTCCACGTGGTGTTCCGACAACGCGAGCGACTTCCGACACCCGAAACGGCAACGTGTGACCCTCGACAAAGGTCGTTTTCGGCTTTAATGCCACTAGGGCATCCGCCGTAAACAGTTTACTCCTCCAGAGGGTTGCTTCCATGAGCATCGTCGTCAATCAACCTGTTCCGCGTCCAGGTATCCTGGATATTGCCGCCTATGTCCCGGGCAGGGAACGGGGAACCGGGGGAGCGCGGGTATTCAAGCTGTCATCGAACGAGACCCCGTTGGGAGCAAGCCCGAAGGCAATTGCTGCCTTCCGCGGAGCCGCCGATAGTCTCCAGATCTATCCTGATGGCCAGGCACGCGAATTACGGGAGGCGATTGCAGGCGTTCACGGCCTCAATGCTGCGAATATCATGTGCGGGAACGGTTCCGATGAACTGCTGGGGCTTCTTTGCCACGTCTATCTCGGTCCCGGCAATGAAGGAATCATCACCGAACACGGATTCCTAGTCTACAAGATCCAGATCATGGCTGCCGGTGCCACGCCGGTTGTTGTCAAAGAGAAAGACTGCCGAGTAGACGTTGATGCAATTCTTGCAGCAGTTACGGACAAAACCAAGATTGTGTTCGTCGCCAATCCCGGCAATCCCACGGGGACCTACGTATCGGTTTCAGAAATCCGTCGCCTGCACGCTGAACTACCTAAGCATATTATTCTCGTTCTTGATGCCGCCTATGCGGAATATGTTCGCCGCAACGACTATGAAGCGGGGTTGGAACTTGTCTCCGCCAATAGCAATGTCGTTATGACCCGTACCTTTTCGAAGATTTACGGTTTGGCAGCTCTCCGGATTGGCTGGATTTATGGACCCCATGCCATTATTGATGCCATGAATCGGGTTCGTGGCCCGTTCAATATGAACGCCCCCGCAATAGCCGCAGGTGCTGCTGCCGTCAGCGATCAGGCGTTCATTTCTAAAGCGGTTGATCACAACGTCTTCTGGATCAATGAACTCACCCATGCTTTCGAGGCAATTGGCCTTGCAGTGACGCCGTCCGTTGCTAATTTCCTTCTCATCCATTTCCCTGATGTTGATGGAAAGCGTGCCGATGATGCCGATAACTATCTGGCCAGTCGCGGTTATATCCTGCGGGCAGTAGCGTCCTACGGATTTCCAAATTCGCTCCGTATGACCGTGGGCTCTGAAGAGGCTAATCGAGGGATCATCGGGTTGCTGACTGAATTTATGGGTAGGGGCCAATGAGCGATCCGAACTTCAATCGGATAGCGTTGATCGGTATCGGCCTTATCGGTTCATCGATTGCTCGCGACATCAAGGAACTTGGACTTGCCAAGAATGTGGTGGTGTCGACACGAAGTGCCGATACATTAAAGCGTGCCGAGGAACTTGGACTGGGTACACATTATGTCAACTCGGCAGCGGAAGCTGTTAGGGACGCCGATTTGGTCATTGTGTCAGTCCCGGTTGGAGCTTGCGCTGAAGTCGCAAAGCAGATTGCTCCGACACTAAAGCGTGGCGCGATTGTTACCGATGTGGGGTCGACGAAGGAATCTGTCATAACACAGATGACGCCCCACATACCGGAAGGTGTACATTTCATTCCCGGCCATCCGCTCGCCGGAACGGAAAAGTCAGGACCCGATGCGGGCTTTGCCGGTCTCTTCCAAGGTCGGTGGTGCATATTCACGCCGCTGCCTGGAACTGACCCTGCGGCGCTGGACAGGCTCAAGGCATTCTGGGTAGCGCTTGGCTCGAGGATCGACGAGATGGATGCGCAACATCATGACAAGGTGTTGGCCATCGTTTCGCATCTGCCGCATATCATCGCCTACAATATTGTCGGAACGGCAGATGATCTGGAAACTGTCACAGAGTCCGAAGTTATCAAGTATTCGGCGTCTGGCTTTCGGGACTTCACCCGTCTTGCTGCCTCCGATCCCACAATGTGGCGTGATGTCTGTCTGCATAACCGAGATGCGATCCTCGAGATGTTATCTCGTTTCTCGGAAGATCTCGCATACCTGCAACGCGCGATCCGGTGGGGTGAGGGCGATAAGCTCTTTGATCTGTTTTCCCGCACTCGTGCCGTGCGTCGTTCGATTATTAAGGCAGGACAGGATGTTGATGCCCCCGATTTCGGGCGCCACGCGCTGGATACGAAAAAGTAGACGGCAGTTAGATCGGTGGAATATTGCCGACCGGGATAAAGCCGCCGGCAAAGATCTTGCCACGGTCTATGGTGAGCTCTAGTGAAGCATTTCCGCTGTCGCCAGCCAGGGCAGACACGATGCCAACGACTGTCTGAAGGGTCGGAGCTATTTTGGGGAAAGCGTTTTGCAGGCTGTCGCTCCAGGCTTCGATCTGTTCGATTTTTAACTTCAGCCGACCGGATAGATAACCATCTCCATCGATCGAAAACGGCCCTGTTACAGTGACCAGGCGGCCTTCCCCAAGGTCGGCGGACAGTTTCCGCATTTCTCCTTCAAGGTTGTAGGGAGCGATCCCGCCTGGGTATGTGCCGTCAATCATTCCTGCACGCCCAAGGAGGGTCATGTCGAGGGTTGCGGTCATTGTGGGTAAGAATTCTGTCAACCCGTCACCGGAAGCGCGGACATTGTGGAGGCTAACAGCCGCGTCAAGATCACCCTGGTTCTGGCGCAGATGAAGCTCGGTTCTTTCAACGGTAAAATTGACTGACTGGCCAGTGGAAGAAGAAGCAATGCTGGTGTTTGAATCCAAAATAACAGAGGAGCTGCGCTCGATACCCTTGTGCTTGGCGATCAGGCTCGATTGAAGGCTCTCCCAGGTGCTGGATACGGTCAGACCATGGCTGCTGCGGAACTGAGCCGGAGGATCCATTTCCCATACAATGTGAGCAGGGTCGTAAATCTGTGCAGCCGAGCGTACGGCACCGAAACTGGCGGAAATTCCATTGTTTTGGTCATCGATCTCGACTTTGGAACAAAACAGTCCAATTCTGAATGGATAGCCGCGGTACTCGGCATCACCGCATTTTACGAAGACACCGTTTTCCTGCTGGCTTCCCAACAATGTCAAGGTCTTGTCTCTCATTGCGGAGGCAGCGTAAAACCAGCCCCCGGTATAGGTGGCACTGGCAAGCATGATAGCAATTGCAAGGAGCAGAATTTTTCTGGAGGTGCCAGATTGGCTTGACGCTGCCATGATGTTCTCCAATTGTGGAAATGCAGTGCGACATCAACTGACGGAAATGCATGGCGTGGGATATGAACGATTTTTGGGTCTTTGGCTACGGCTCCTTGATGTGGAACCCTGGCTTCCCTTATCAGGAAAGTGTGCAAGCCCAAATTTTCGGCTACCGGCGCTCCCTTTGCATTCACTCTCACGTTCATCGTGGCACACCCGAAAATCCGGGACTTGTCCTCGGACTTGATCGTGGCGGATCCTGCCGCGGTATCGCATTTAGGGTCAGCCATGAGGATCGACACGAAGTTCTCGCCTATCTCAGGGAACGAGAACTTGTGACACATGTCTATAAGGAGAAAGTCCTATCTGCTGTGTTGAGCGATAAGAGGCAGATACAGGCGGTCAGCTATGTCGCGGATCGTTGTCATGATCAGTATGCCGGCATGCTTGATCACCGCAATGCGGCCGAAATCGTACGTAATGCTGTCGGACAATCCGGACCAAACCTCGCCTATGTACTAAATACAGTCTCTCATTTGCGCGAAATCGGCATTCGCGATCATCTGCTGGAAGGTATCGGCCGCATGGCCGCCGAGTGCTAGGCAACTGCCTCTCTGGATCGTAATTCAGCGATCCGCTTCACGGTTGCCGGGGGAAGCTCGATGTGTGGATTTGCCTCTACAGTCTCCATGAGCAGGGTGTCGCTGGCCTCTTCCAGGCTTTTAACCAATGTTTCAAAGAATGTATCAGGATCAAGGCCTGGCATGATCGGGGGAAGGATATGGACCTTGAAATGACCTGGAAAGCGGACTGAACGCCGACGCGGCCAGAACAGGCCGGGATGCATTGCGATAGGCACGACTGGAACCTGGACATCTCTATAGATGCGGGCAATTCCGTAGCGGTATTCCGGCGTTGCTCCGGGAGGACGACGCGTACCCTCCGGGTAGATGATCAGTTGTCTTCCGCATTTCATTTCTTGCTTTGCTCGTTCCATGACGCCGATCATGGCCTTTCCGCGAGCACTTCGATTTACCGGTATCATCCTCTGTTTGATGGCATACCAGCCAAAAAGGGGAATCCACAATAGTTCGCGTTTGAGGATGTAAACGGGATCATCCTGCCAGGGCAGAAGTGCGAATGTATCCCAAAACGACTGATGCTTCGGGGCAAAGATACATCCACCCTTTGGAATATTCTCAAGGCCCTGGATTTCAAAGCTGGTGCCGACGATCCTCTTCATCAGCCAGTGGTTGGACCGCGCCCAGTTTTTTGGAATAAGATAAGCTTTCTTGCGCGGAAGGAGGAAGTAGACGGGTGTCAGCACAATCATCTGAAGAATCAGATTGGCATAAAATACAATATTGAACAGGATGGATCGCACCATCAACATGCAGGAATTCCCCATTAGATCAACGGCTGCCTACACGAGATCGGACCACAACAAAAGCAGGCTTACGTACAAACACCACAATCGCTGGTTCACAGAGTGCTTTTGGTATTGTCCGAACTGTTTTCCTCATCGGTACGAAGACCGCTATTGTGGCCCAGTCCGACCCAATCGCGGATTGTCGCTGCAACGACCTTTGCATATTCCTGCATCATCGTTCGCACGACATCCGGATCTGTGAACCATGCTTTGCGCGTGAGGTCGGAATTGACCACCGGATAGGGGATGAAAGATGTAACGGGATCGGCTCGGCGAAGTTCATGCAGGCTCCGCGGCATGTGATAATTTTGCGTGACGACCAGGACGACACTGAAGCTGTTGTCATGGATCCACTTTGAGATTTCGTTGGCATTGCCGATCGTATCGAGAGCGTCGTAGCCTATGTCGATGCAACAGGAGAACAAATCCGATGGTGTTTGCGTCATCTTCTGGATCTGGGAGGGGCTGGTCGAAGGATGAGCGCCGGAGATAAGGAGCCGTTGCCCTGCCCCGTCGCGTAGCAGACCAATGGCCTGATCGATTCGTTGGTAGCCTCCAGTCAAGACCACAATCGCATCTGCCTTGACCCCTTCTGGCGGCTTGAGGGAAGCAACCGAGTCGGCGAACCAGAGGAAGCCACCGAATACGGCGGCAACGACCACGAGACTCCCGGTGATTAGCCAACGTGCAATTCGTCTCAGCCGGCTACGCCGCGAAAACAGCTGTCGCGTCAGACGTCCTCTTGGCCGTCCTTCAGAGGATCTGTTCTCCTTCGTTGGGCGAGTCGTACTCATGATTCTGTCAATAGACCGAGAGCTGCGCCGATAACAGGCCTTTGTTCTGCCGTGCTAAAGCGTTGTAGGTTAGGACGCCGGTAGACCATCGGATCTTGCCGGGTCCGAGCGAATGAGATCGATCTCGTCGATCGTACGCATCACTGTGAGGCGCGCTGTCAAAGTCGTCAGCAAGGCAATCAAGATCATCGTGGCAAGAATGCCAAGATAGCCACCGAAGCCAAGAGAGAACGTTCCGAACAAGGCTGCGGCTTGATCACTTTCTGGCGTAGCACGGGAATTTGCCTGCCAGATACCAAGAATGGCAAATAAGGCGGCTGCAACAGCGCCACCTGCAGCCGATCCCTTCAGGCTGATCTTGAGGAAGTGCTTCTGGAACTCCCTAGCTACGAAAGTGCCCTCGGCCCCCACAAAATGGAGTACTTCGACGATATGGCGATTACCGGAGATGACCCCGCGAGTTGCAAAAACGACAGTCAGAACCATTGCAGTAAAAACAAGAACCAGCACGCCGGTTCCAATCATGACCGTCGTTCTTGCCATGGATACGAGTCGATCGACCCAGGTGCGGTGGTCATCCAGAAAAGCTTGCGGCAACTCGAGTGCAAGCAGTTCTCGCATTTCTGTAAAGTCAGGTGGGTTCTGTTCATCGATCGTAATAACCACCAGCCGCGGGACAGGTAGCTCTTTCAGGTCGAGCCCGGCACCAAGCCACGGTTCAAGAAGCCGTGCTGTTGCCTGGTCATCCAGGATCGTTCCTTCTTTTGTACCAACAAAGCCGAGTGCCAGGTCCTTGGCCTTCTTGAGTGCGCTGTCCATGTCCAGGCCTTCTACAGGTTTGATCTGAATGGTGATCTCCCGTGAAATCTGGCTTTGCCAGCCGATCGCAGTGACACGCACCATGCTGACAGCGCCCAAGGTCAGGCATGCGAGGAAGGCCATGATCGCAATGACAACGATCAGCGCATTGCCCTGGATATTGGAGGGCGGAAGAATAGGGCCTGTAGGACGGACACGCATTTCAGAGCGCCGCGATTGGGCTGTTGTCGTAGGGCCGGGGCGCGTTATCTCACTCATAGATGTCGAGCCGTCCTTCTGTCAGGATCATACGTCTTGCGTCGACCTGATCCATCAGGCCCAGATCGTGTGTGGCGATGACCACCGCAGTCCCGAGGCGATTGAGCTCAAGAAAGAGATTGAGAAGACGTTGGGCCATAGGCGGATCGACATTGCCGGTAGGTTCGTCCGCCAGTAGTATCTCCGGGCGATCAATCAGTGCTCGCGCGATGGCCGCCCGCTGCTTTTCACCGCCGGAAAGAACCGCCGGAAGCACGTTGATTCGTTCTCCAAGGCCGACCCACTTCAGAAGCTCGATGACATCGTTGCTATAACTTGCTTCCTCCTTACCACGAACACGAAGTGGCAATGCAACGTTTTCGTAAGTGGTGAGATGATCGAGTAGACGGAAGTCCTGATAGACAATTCCAACTCGTCGACGCAACATCGGTAACTCACTACGCGGAATCTGGGTAAGGTCACGACCGAACATGCGAATGAGCCCACGTGTCGGGTGGAGCGACATGAACAGAAGGCGAAGAAGCGTTGTCTTGCCAGCACCTGACGGCCCTGTGAGGAACTGGAAGGACCGTTTTGGGATATCGAAGGTCACGTCCCTGAGGATTTCCGGTCCCATCCCATAGCGGAGGCCGACATTCTCGAAGTGAATCAATGGAAAATCCATGTCCAGTGTTGCAGTGCCCTATCAATCAAAGGCTAGTGACCTCTATCGCTACCGGATTGGGTCGTTTTAAGGGCCGGGTTTGCGAAGCATTAACCATTTGAATTTACGACTGGGCAAGATTCGTTTCAATGCCAAGATTTCCGGATGCCGGATAGTGGCAGATTTGGGCCAGGGTTGTTATCGGCCCTGAAAGGACGCCGATGGCCGCCATTGACATCCTCCCCCCTGAACCGGGCCCGACAAGACGGCAAGCCTTTCATCGCGCTGGCGGAAATGTCGTGGATGCAAGGTTCGTAACTGTCAGGAGGGCCGCTCGCCAACCCGGCGAAGGAATGGGCTACAGCCCGAATTTCAGCAATCAATCGTCGTCTCCGGCAAATCTTGTCGCCTTGAAAATGCGGTCAAAAGCAGTTGTGGAAAAGACAGAACGGGCGCTATTGTCTTTGTCGGCAGACTGGTTTGCCGCCATGGTGGCCCTGTTGTTTGTAATTGTATTCGGCTTTTCCGGTGGTTTCACGCTCTTCCTTGGGCAATCCGATACACTCATCCGTGGGAAACAACTGGACCTGACACATGTTAACCTCGTGTCTCAGAATGCAGATGGAGAGCAGATCCTGGTGATTACGGGGATCGTTGAGAATAATGGACCTGACCGACTGGATTTACCAGTCCTGCGTGCTGATCTCATGCTTGGTGACAACGTGGTGGCCGACACGCTGATCGAATTACCGGTGACAAAGATTGAAGGTGGCGAAAGCCACGGATTTTCAGCGCACGTGCCCTACCATGGTGGAAAAATGCCAGAACTCAGACTTTCATTTGCGTCATCGGATGCTTCTCTCCCCTGATTGTGCTATCCGCGGCCTTCCGAACCTGTCAGGAGAGCCCCTATGCCCGTCGTTCGCGGCAAGATCATTGAGCCGCTCTATACCGCGGAGGCAATCGCGGAACGAAATCGTGCCATCGCGGCCAAGATTGCCGAAGGCCCAACGAAGGATCTGCTTGTCATAGCAATCCTAAAAGGCTCGTTCATCTTCGCTGCAGATCTCATTCGTGCCCTTCATGACGTTGGGCTGGCGCCTGAAGTGGAATTCATTACCCTTTCGAGCTATGGTGCGGGTACGGTCTCTCAGGGCGTGCGTATCGTGAAGGATATCGACAGCGACGTGAAGGGCCGTGACGTCCTGTTGATAGATGATATCCTCGAATCAGGCCGTACCCTGCAGTTTGCACGGCAGATCCTCTATGATCGAGGCGCGCGCAACGTTTCGATTGCGGTCTTGCTCGACAAGAGCGTCAAGCGCAAGGAAGCCCTCGAGGCAGATTATGTAGGATTTGATTGCCCGGATTATTTCGTAGTCGGTTACGGAATGGATGTCGCCTATGCCTTTCGTGAATTGCCGTTTGTTGGGGTCGTTACTGGAGATGTGAATAACGAAAGCTAGTACTCGTTTGTCCGAACCTCGTTAACCATGCGAGCGGAGATGCGGAGCCCTGTTTACGCATCGACAAGGAAAATCTGATGATTTGCTCCCAATATGAAACATAACGGGAGAAAGTGATCGTCATGGCAAAGATCCTGATAACCGAGGATGAAAGTTCGCTACGGATGTTCGTGGCCCGTGCGCTTCGACTCGACGGTCACGAAACGTGTGAAGCGGGAGACGGTGCCGAAGGACTGGGCAAGCTCGACGAGGCTGAATTTGACCTACTTCTTTCCGATATTCGCATGCCGGTCATGGATGGTATCGAATTGGCGCATCAGGCTGCGGCACGGCATCCGCGCCTGAAGATTCTGCTAATGACAGGATATGCTGACCAGCGGGAACGTGCAGATGATCTTTCCGCGAAGATCATTGATGTTGTCGAAAAACCCTTTGCACTTCCCGACATTCGCAAAGCCGTGGCGCGGGCACTTGCCGATACGCCTGTGGCTTCCTAAGCACCTGCGGACTATCGTATCTCGAGCAACCGCTCAAGATAAAGGCGTTCTGTTTCCCGCGACAGTGCGTTACCTAGGCGTTCGCGTATAGCTTCAAGGATCTCACGGGCCCGCTGAACATCGATTTCGTCGGGAACCTTGACCTGATTGCCAAAGTCCGGGCCTGTGTTTGCCCGTGGCCGACCAAGAGGATCACGCCCGTTCTGATCGCCTTGTGACAACTGGCCAACGCCGTTTCCATTGCCTTGGCCCTGCTGCATGGCTTGCATCATCTGCTGCATCATGTTCTGAGCGCCCTGACGTAAAGCCTCCAGTGCGTTGCCCTGTCCCTGGACAGCTTCCTTGCCTTCGCCCTGGCCGAGAGCCTCTCCGGCATTCTCCATCTCGCGCTGGGCTCGACCGAAGCCTTCACCCGCCTGCATGCCGAGATCCTTCAGTCCTTGCTGCAGTTCTTCAAGCTTCTCGCCAAGCCTGTCTTGTTGAGCACGAAGGTTCTTCAACGCTTCACGTAGCTGTTCGGCGGTCATTTGGTCTGCAGGAGAACGCTGCTGTCCGCTTTGTGGTGGATCTTGCTGATCCTGCGCATACGGCTGTTCTCCTCGCTGCATGCGGTCACGCAGGGCCTGGTCAAGCTGGAATGTCTGATCCATCAACTGCTGCTGTTCCTGCATGATTTCGCCCAGCTTGTCGATTTGCTGGCGCATCTGGCTGTTCTGCTGCTGTCCCTGCTGGCTCTGAGGCATGCGACCGGCCTGAAGATTGTTCATCATCCTCTGCAGTTCGGAGAGCATCTGCCGTGCTGATTCTCTGTTGCCGGAGCGGGCCAGATTTTCGATCTGGTCGAGCATGTTCTGCAGGTCGCGTTGACGGATCATGTTGTCGGCATGCATACTCTGCTGCATGCGCGGACTGTTTTGCATTCTTTCTGCAAGTTCCGACATGAACTCCTGCATGGCCTGGCGGAGTTCGTCCATCAGCCTGGCGATCTCTTCATCGTCTGCGTCGTTCTCCAGCGCATCCTTGAGTGCATTCTGGGCATCGCGCAAACGTCGTTCGGCCGCTGACAGATCGCCATCATCCATGCCGAGGGCAATCTCCCACAAATAATCAGCGGTTTCCTTCAACTGCTCTTCGCCGCGCGCGAGCTTCATTCGTCCGAGTGCCGAGCGAATAAGAAGGAAGTGGGACAGATTTGCGATGGTCTCATCCGGCCTAACGGCCAATGCTTCATTGAGTTCGATCGCATAGGGAATTTGACGGGTGTCGAGCGAAAAGACCTGCCGCTGCTCAGCAACTGCGGCAGCCAGGGGCTCGGAAAACGGCCGTGTCGGCAAGACTATTTCAAATGATGGACTGTGTCCTTCCTGCCCGGCCCCATCGGTTGCCACAAGAACGATGCGGACACGCTTTCCGGCAAGGGGATGCTCAGTCAGATCGCGACTGGTTACAGCCTTTATCTCGTGGGCGTTGCGACGAGGAATGTCCAGCTTGTATTCAGGCAGTGGGTAAAGTGGTTTTGCTGCCGGATCCAGTTGATCAACGGGTTCGATCACAGCCTGAGCATCGATGATGCCGTAATCATCCTTGCCGGTAAAGTTGATCTCGAGCGCGCCGTTTAAAGCTGTCTGTGGTTGTTCCTGGAAGCTGATCTCCGGAGGGTGGTCGAGGATCACCTCAAAAGACCAGTGCTCGCCATTCACCTCCAACTCGCCACTCTCCGCAATCTTCAACAGATATGTTCGGGAGGCTGGGGATTGATTGAGACGCTGCACCGGCTGTGTCCGTGCCACTTTCTCAGGTTCTGACGTACCTTCAGTTACCAAGGTTATTTCTTCCGTGCCGGAGACCGGCGAAAAGACAACGACGTCTTCTTCATGGCTACCGGTAATCCGGACAGTGAGTTCGGAATTTTGGGGGACTTTTACGGCATCAGTGATTTCGGCGTCCCGGCCGGTTAGGAATACCGGCGCTCGTCCGGTATAGGCGGGCGGCGTCAACCAGGCATCGATACGTAGATCCGGATGGATGGCTCCAGGCGGAGTAGCCTGTGGACGGAATGCATCACTAAGCCTGCCGGCACCATTGGAGAAGGAGAAACCGAACGCCACAGCAAGGAGAAGTACAGGGATTGCGCGCAAGGCGAAGGGGTCGTGACGCGTTATGTTTGGCCGAGGCAAACCTGCATCGAGCGTCTTGATCCGGTTGACCATCCGGATCTGATGTTCCTTCCAAAGCGCTCGGGCAAATGGATTATCATACGAGAGCCTGTGCTCCTGCACTGCGACGGGCTGGTGATCAAGATTGTTGCGCGCTTCAAGCAAGCGATCGGCATCTTCAGCAACGGGCCAGCGAACCCTTGCAAGAGGCAGAAGGGTCGCAAGGAAGCAGAAGCCGAAAACGGCAAGCAGAGCCCATCTGAGAAGGTCTGGCAAGATACGAAAGCCGCCGAACCATGCGATGGCCGTAAAAAGGGCGCCAACACAGAAGATCTTCAGTAAATGCGGTGCAGCTCGTTCAAGAAAAAGCACCAGCCTGGCCAGCACACGCTTTAGGGCCACTTGGCGGGCCAGGGCTGGAAATGCGTCAAAGGCACCTTTGCTATTCTTGCTCATCAGAGCCGTCTCCTGTGGCGAGGTAGCCCCAGCTGTATTGCCGACACCGATACCACGCTCTTCAAGATAGCGATCTTTGTGGCGAAGACGAGAGTGATCGTCGGGAGATCGATCGATTTCCCTCAAACTTTGAACAAATGTGAACGCAGTTACCGAACTTGCTAGGAAAGCCAGTTCGGTAACGAATCAAGGCGGATCAGGTCCTCGAAGGTGCCGCGCGGGCGAATGACGTGGAACTCACTACCTTTGACCAATACTTCCGGTACCAGAAGACGAGAATTGTAGGTTCCTGCCTGGACGGCTCCATATGCGCCAGCTGACCCGATTGCAATCAGGTCACCCGACCTTGGAGCAGGCATCTCACGGTCAAGCGCGAGGTAGTCGCCGGTCTCGCAGACGGGACCTACGATATCTGCCCTGATCCGTGGCGCCGTTGCTGCAGCTGTAATTACAGGGCGGACCTCATGGTAGGCATCATAAAGGGTCGGGCGGATAAGGTCGTTCATCGCGCCGTCGACGATGACGAATGCTTTTTCACCGCCATCCTTCACGTAGATGACTTCCGTAACAAGGATCCCGGCATTGCCGACAATCAGACGACCGGGCTCGGTAACAATCTTGCAGTCAAGCGAGCGTAACTGACGTTTGACGGTCTCGGCATAAGCATCTGGTAGTGGAGGGGGGTTGTTGTCGTCCTTGTAGGG
>JAEWDP010000090.1 GCA_023390055.1 Pseudomonadota bacterium
GTTGGAGGCTCGGGCAACTTCGAGAACTCTCCGACGAATATCGGCGCGTACTCCCTTCTCGCCTGAGAGGGCTCGCGAGACCGTACTGAGTGATACGCCGACCTTGTCTGCGATGTCCTCAAGTCGGACCCGGCGAGGTTGCTTTCCCCGCTTGCCGGTCGTTGCCCTCATTGGATCACCTTTCCCTCGAGACAGACTGCAAAAAATTTTCAGATTGCGCAAGAGGTTTTCAGATGCTTTCATCCGCTTTGGCTTGATTGCCGTCATGGAGGAGACTGCATGTATCGTTCGCAAACGGAGATCCATGACAAGCTTGATCTCCTGGTGTCGGGAATGATTGGCTTGCGTCACGACGGCCACTTCCATGAACCAAATCTTGATGGGACCGCGGGCGACTATATTTCGTTTGACAGTTGGGAATGGCCGCAAGGTGTCGGATTATACGGCCTGGTCCGTCTTTGGCAGTTCACCGGTCGGGCTGACCTGCGGACCCTGATTGAAAACTGGTATGTCGAGCGGTTTGAGGCGGGCCTCCCCGCGCTTAACGTCAACACGACAGCCCCAATGCTCGCTCTTTCTGTCTTGTGGCGCGACACGCGCGACCCGCGTTTCGAAAAGCCGCTGAACGACTGGGCAGACAGCGTTGTGCGTGAGCTGGGCCGAACTAGAGAAGGTGGTTTCGAACATCATGTATCCGACAAGATCAACGGTGGCGAGCTGTGGGACGATACCCTCTACATGGTAGCGCTCTTTCTCGCATCCTATGGCCAGGCATGTGGTCGCCAGGGACTGGTTGATGAGGCGGCGCGACAATTCCTCGTTCATGCGCGTTACCTGGCCGATACACGGACTGGCCTGTGGTTTCACGGATGGACTTTCAATGGCCGACACAACTTTGCCGGTGCACTGTGGGCTCGTGGAAATGCGTGGGTAACCGCGGGGATACTGGATCTGTTTGATCTGGCCGAGATGCCGAAACCGGTGAAAGATTACCTTCTTGGGGTCCTGGTTGCGCAAGTTGATGCTCTCCTGCCCCTGCAAACACAGTCCGGCGCCTGGAGGACGCTACTCGATGACCCTTCCTCCTACGAGGAGATCTCTGCCACGGCCGGTATCGGTTATGGCCTTCTCAAGGGTTATCGCCTTGGTCTCGGCTCTTCGAAGTGGCGGGTCGCTGGTCTGCGGGCAGTTGAATCAGTGATGCGCAATATTGACGAGGACGGGACAGTTTTGAACGTTTCCTACGGTACCCGTATGGGACATGATCTGCAGTTTTATCGCGACATTCCGATTCAGCCGACAGGTTACGGTCAGGCGCTATCAATTCTATGCCTCTCAGAGGCGCTTCGCGCGATCGATTAAGGAGTTCAGGCACATGGCGATGCGAGTGTTTTTTGGTGCAGGACCTGAAGATGTCAAAGGCTATGATACCGCTCGCCTGCGCTCCGAGTTCCTCATTGAGGATCTCTTCCAGGTCGATTGCGTCAGTTTTGCTTATACGCACGTCGATCGTCTTATCCTGGGGGGTGCTATACCGCAGTCGCAACCGCTGAGCTTCGGTTCAGGTAAAGAAATAGGCACCGAACATCTCTTGTCTGCTCGGGAGATGGGGATCGCCAACCTCGGGGGTGATGGTGTTGTCACCGTCGACCTGCAGACCTTCGAACTGGGCAACCGCGATGTGCTTTATGTCGGGCGCGGTGCGAAGAAGATCACACTGGCCAGCGCCTCGTCAGGATCGCCGGCGCGCTTTTATATGAATTCTGTCCCGGCCGGCCGCGATTTTCCACACCGGTTGATCACCCGGGAGCAATCCACGCCGCTCGATCTTGGTGAAGCGAACCGCTCGAGCAGGCGCCAGCTGAGAATGTACATACATCCGCAGGTATCTCCTTCCTGCCTTCTACTGATGGGGATCACTGACCTTGCTGAGGGAAGTGTCTGGAATACAATGCCACCGCATCTGCATGAGCGCCGGATGGAAGCTTACTGTTATTTCGATCTCGCTCCGGAAGAGAGGGTTATTCACCTAATGGGACGGCCGGAGGAGACACGGCATCTGGTCGTAGCAAGTGGAGATGCGGTGCTGTCACCAGCCTGGTCCATACATATGGGTGCCGGCACCGCGCCTTACGCGTTTGTATGGGGCATGACGGGTGAGAATCAGGTGTATGAAGATGTCGCTCCGGTGGCCGTGGCGGACCTGAAATGAAGGCTCAAGCTCATTGGATGCACAAATCACTGAATCCTGGTGAAGCCGTTTGCTATTGGCAAATTGGGACCACGACTGAGGATCGGTTTGATGTGGTGGACTCTCCCATGAAAGGTGAGATGGATCCGTTCTTCTTCCTGACCAAGGTCAAGAATTTCATCCCGCATGAGTATCCATGTCGGACGGCCTTCGCCGATGTCCACCGAAACAGGAGGCCTGACGTTCGCGGAAAATTTGATGGCACACGCTGGTGGATGCCATTTGGTTCTCCGCGCCTAGACCTTTCGGGCTTCTGGTTTCGTCCGACCAGGCTTGCCACCTGGGCTCGAACCTACATCCATACGGATGCCGCTTGCGATGCCAGGTTCCGCCTTGGTACTTGTGGCGGTGCCGTAATCTGGCATGGTCATCAAGAAATCGGCTGGATGGCACCTTACAGTCGTAATCTTGAAGCGAAACAGGACTTCCAATTGCAGCTATCGGCCGGCTTTAACGAAGTGATCATCTTTTTTGACGATCTGGCCGAGCGGGATACCCGTTATCTATTTCAGTTTGATTATCTGTCGGGATCGAACGTGAATGTTGCGTTGCCCATCCCGGTTACGGGCGCCGTAGCGGAAGGTTTAGAAGCTACGCTTGAGGGCATGTATTTCGACCGGGCACATTATCTGACGGGCGATATCAGGCTGTGCCTCACCAATCCACTTCCAGTGGAGACGAAGGTTAACGTTGCGGTCGAGGGTGATTTCATGTCGACTGAGCGGTTCGACTACGATTACACGCTTCCAGCGGGCGCTGAGAGATTGCGGGTTGGAGCCTCCGGTGATGCACCCGCTGACTTTCGCCATTTTCGTGTGACCATGAATGTGGATGGCTTTTCCGTCTCCAGGTCGATTGGTGTGGAAATCTGTCATGTCGAGCGACAGGGTGAAGCTTCCGCGGATCAAAACCTGCGCATCCAGGAAGTCCTTGACGAGGTGTCGGAGCATTCCGAGAGGGACACCGTTCGTGCCTTCGCCCGACTCGCAAGTGGCCGGGCTGGGGCAGATACGGATGCGATGATCGACGAGATCCTACCATCGATCGTGGATTGTCACGATTGCGCGGATTTTTCGCTTGTTCCACTCATCTGGTCCCGCATGGTCTGGGGCGAGGTGATTGGTGAGGAAACCCGGTCTCGCATTGATCGTGCTATCCTGAGCTATCGGTACTGGATGGATGAGCCTGGCAATGATGTCCAATGGTACTTTTCTGAGAACCACGCCTTGCTGTTTCATTCCTCCGCGTATCTTGCAGGGCAGCTTTTTCCGCAATCAGTCTTTGTACGCTCCGGTCGAAAGGGACTGGAGCAGTCGAAGGTGGGAGCGCAGCGTGTTCGGAAATGGCTAGATCATTTCGAAGCATTCGAAATGGCGGAGTTTAATTCCGCACCGTACTTTCCGATTGATCTAAAGGGATTGACCGCGCTGGCGGCCCTTTCTCCGGATGAGGATATCGCAGTCCGTGCGAAGGCCGGAATCGTGAGACTTTGTGAAATAATCGCGCGTTCTGCTCATCATGGCATGGTCACGGCTGCTCAGGGACGCTCTTATGAACATACTCTCTGTGCAGGCCGTTCATTGGAACTTTCAGGGCTTGCTCGCCTCCTTTGGGGGAAGGGTTGGTTCGGCCGTCGCTTCCATGCGCTTCCGCAACTTGCCATTTGCATGCGTGACCACGCGCTTGAGATCCCGGTTGGATTGAACGCAATAGCCAATCATGAGCAGGATAGACATCAGGAGTGGCGCTTCGCACAGGGCGAGAACAATTTCGCGGCCCTTTACCACTACAAAGGCAGGCACTTCGCCATGGGCTCTGCCGTCTACTACCGGTGGAACGAATGGGGATATCAGGAAACCGTCATTCATTTGCGGATCGGCACGGCGCCGGAAGCGACGGTGTGGATCAACCATCCGGGAGAAGCAATGCAGCTTGGCTACGCTCGCCCATCCTATTGGGGTGGCTGTGGCACGATCCCCCGGATCCAACAGTATCGTGGTCTGGCCTATTTGTACTTCCAACTGAAGCCGGAGCAGCCGAGTTTTTCCCATGCGTGGTTTCCACAGACGGTATTCGACGAAGCGCGGGTCGTGGGTAGGCTCGCTGTTGGCCGTTCAGGGGGCGGCGCCGTTCTATTGATGGGTGATCGCAATTTCGTGCCTGTCGTCGAGGGCCCATCTGCTGGCAATGAATTGCGCCAGCACGGCCACGCCATGCAATGGATTGTCCGGGTCTGTGAAGCTTCGGAGCTCAATGAGGTTGAAAACCGCTTTGGCGAACTTTGTGCCATGGAAGACGGTGACGGTATGATCCGCATTGTGGATCCGGAATATGGTGACGTTCTCTTTCATGCGGATGGAACAGTGCAGGCGGAAGGGCGCCGAATAACGCGGAGTGACTATGTGGTCGCGGGTGACGTGGCTATGCTTTAGCCTTAGATCCAACGGACGGAGGAGGCCCGTCCAAAAAACGGAGGAAGTAGCATGAAGACCAAATCCATTATTGCGGGTATTGCCATTGCACTGTTGTCCACGACAGCTGCAACTGCCGGTGATGTTCGGATCATGTGGTATTCCGATGGTGTGGAAGGTGAGGTTATGAAGGACCTTGTCGACCGGTTCATGGAAGAAAATCCAGAGATCAATGTGATCCTTGATAATGTTGCCTACAGTGTCATCAAGGAGCAGCTGCCTGTGCAGCTCGAAGCTGGGAATGGGCCCGACATCGCTCGGGTTACGGCGATCAAGGATCTCAGCAAACATTGGCTCGATCTTCGTCCGTTAGTCAAGGATCCTGCCTACTGGGACGAGAATTTCGGTGACAAGGCTGATTGGATGCGGCCGGATGGATCTGACCAGATCTCAGGATTCATGACACAGCTCACCCTGACTGGCGGTTTTGCCAACAAGACGCTCTTCGAGCAGGCTGGTGTTGAGATACCGGGACCCGGGGCGACCTGGGAGGATTGGGCCGAAGCGAGCAAGAAGGTGGCTGAAAGCCAGCAGGTTCCCTTTCCGATGGCGATCGACAGATCAGGGCATCGGATTACGGCCCCGATGCTCTCCTATGGTGCCAACTATATCGGAGCGGATGGAAAACCTGCGCCGCTGGATGACGGAGCCAAGGAGTTCCTGACAAAGTTCGTTGGATGGGTTGAAGATGGCACGTTCGCGAAGGACGTTTGGGTTTCTGCTGCCGGTAACACCTACCGGGCCGCTGCAGATGATTTCATAAACGGCCAGCTCGCCTTCTACTATTCCGGATCCTGGCAGATAGCGAACCTCGCGACCAAGATCGAAAACAATTTTGATTGGATTGCGACGGGTAGCCCCTGTGGTCCCGTTGCCTGCACCGGAATGCCGGGTGGTGCGGCACTGGTCGCAGTCAAATATACCAAGAATCCGAAAGACGTTGCAATATTCATGGACTGGATGGCCCAGGAGGAGATTGTCAAGGAATTCTCCGAGAGGACGCTCTTTCTGCCTGCACACAAGGGAGTCGTGGACACGGGAGGACTGGACTTCCAGACGGACAATGAATCGGCGAAGGCTTCTCTCGAGACTTTCGTGGAAGCATCCAAGGCGACCTCGGACAGCGCACTCAAGCTACCAGCCTGGCGCTGGGCTGATACTGTTTATGCCGCGATCGTAACGCGCATAGGTCAGACACTGGCGGGAGAACTTGGCACCGACGACGCGTTTGCCCGTATCGATGCTGATATTGCCCAGAAGGTAGAGGATTCCGGACTCTGACTGCAGACCTGAACTTGTCGACAGTTCTCCCAGATTTGGAGGACTGTCGATCCTTGATCCGATCATTGAAGCCGGAGAATCCGAATGACGACACCAGCTGCTGCTCCACCAGTATCTCGCAGCCGCATAGGCGAACTCATTTTTGTGCCGGTCCGCTTCACAATGGGGTTGATCGACAGACCGCTACGAGCACTCCAGAAGGTTGCCGGCATCTCGGGCATGGCCGCCTTCTTCCTGGCGCCCAACATGTTGATCTTTGGCATTTTCGTGTTGCTTCCGCTTGCCATCAATCTTGTTTACTCAATGACCGGGGGCACACCATTCTTTCTTCATGATCGCAGCTTCGTCGGCCTGGACCAGTACACTCGTCTTTTCAATTGCACGAATTATCTCGACCCCATGTCCTGTCAGGAGGATGCCTTCTGGACCGCGGTCGGCAACACTGGCTGGTTCGTCGCGCTCCAGGTGACACTGATGATACTGGCGGCATTGATTACCGCACTGATCCTCAACCGAAAACTGCGCGCTCGTTCGTTCTGGCGCGCAGTCTTCTTCTTTCCCGTACTGTTGTCGCCGGTTGTCGTTGGTCTGATCTGGAAATGGATCCTGCAGCGACAGGGCTTGCTGAATTTTGCCCTCTTTGAGATGGGGCTTGAGCCGCACAACTGGCTTACTGACAGGGCTTGGGCATTTGCTGCAGCCGTTGGCGTATCCATATGGGCACATATGGGGTTCTACGCACTGATACTGCTTGCAGGACTTCAGGCGATCCCAAAAGATCTCTACGAGGCGGCAGAAATGGACGGGACCAGGACTGCGCGCGTCTTTTGGCGCATTACGCTACCCCTGCTTATGCCCAATCTCCTTGTCGTCGTTGTTCTCGCCCTCATCAGGGCGGTTCAGGTGTTTGACGAAGTTTTTGTTCTTACTGGCGGCGGGCCTGGTACAAGTACCCTGTTTCTTACCCAGTATATTTACGAAACCGGGTTTGCATCACAGTTGCGAAATCCCGGCCTCGCAGCTGCCGCCTCGATATTGATGGGATTGGTTCTCATTGTCCTCACCTTGTTCCAACTGGCTGTCGGGCGACGTGCGGAAGGCAAGGAGAAACGTTGATGGCGACGATCGCAACATTCATCTTTCGTCGGCGCGGTGGGAAGGCGTGGCACTGGAGCGACATTGTCACCTGGGTGTGGCTTGTCGGAGGATTGTTCCTGATGTTCGGGCCGGCTGTGTGGCTCGGTTTTTCATCGTTTAAGACTCCCGCCTCGCTCGCGGAGTTTCCACCGACAATCTTGCCTTATGTTACGCAGGAAGTTGTCGTGGAGGGTTATGAAAAGCCATTGGAGCTCTACGAGGCAACCTTGCCGGACGGAACAACGAAGACGTTGGCTGAGGTGCGGCGGATTGGTATCGTCAGCCAGATGGTTGATCCATCCTATCCAGACGAGATTATCAAGATTAATATCAAGGACCGGCAGCCATCGCGGATGATGGCTTTTGCAACGGAAAATTACAGCCAGCCATTCCTCCACTTCGACTTTTTTCAGTACCTGTGGAACTCGGTTTTTGTGACGGTAATGGCGACGATGATAACGTTGCTGGTTAACTCAATGGCCGCGTTCGCACTTTCCAAATATGAGTTTCGGGGCCGCAATTTTGCCATGCTCGTTATTCTTGCAACGTTGATGATACCGCTGTCGGTCATCATGGTGCCCCTCTATTCCATTGTATCGTCCTTGGGTCTTTTCAATAATCTATGGGGTGTGATCCTTCCGACGGTGGCAACACCGACAGGTGTGTTCATCTTGAGGCAGTACATGCTGACAATTCCGGATGAACTTATTGACGCCGCTCGCATGGACAAGGCGTCGGAGTGGCAGATTTACTGGCGCATCGTCCTTCCACTTGCGGCTCCTGCCCTGGCGGTTCTGGCGATTTTCTCCGTTGTCTGGCGGTGGAACGATTTTCTTTGGCCATTGATCGTGCTTTCCCGAAGGGAACTTTACACACTTCAAGTCGGCCTGAGCATTTATGCTGGAGAGCTGAATGTTCAGTGGCACTTCATCCTTGCAATGACGGTGGTAACGATGATCCCGGTCGTTTTGGTGTTCATCTTCCTCCAGCGTTTCATAACAACTGGTATTGCGGGTACCGGGCTGAAATAGGAACTAGTCGATGGCTCAGATTACACTCACGAAGGTCGGGAAATCTTTTGGCTCCGTCAACGTATTGCGCGATATCGACCTTCATGTAGTCGATGGTGAACTCGTCGTTTTTGTCGGCCCCTCTGGATGTGGCAAATCGACGTTGCTGCGGGTAATTGCAGGCCTTGAGAAAGTGTCCGAAGGGGAGATCGAGATCGATGGCCAATGCGTCAACGATGTGACCGCGGCAGAGCGTGGGTTGGCGATGGTCTTTCAATCCTATGCACTCTATCCGCATATGACGGTTCGACGGAACCTTGCCTTCGGCCTAGAGAACTCCAAGATGCCCAAAGCGGAAATTGCTGAACGCATTGCCGAAGTCGCTCGAATGCTCGAGATAGAACCCTATCTCGAAAGGCGCCCGGGTCAGTTGTCTGGCGGTCAACGTCAGCGTGTCGCGATCGGGCGCGCGATCGTCCGGCGTCCGGTGGCATTCCTTCTTGATGAACCACTTTCAAATCTTGATGCCGAACTGCGTGTCTCGACACGGGCCGAACTGGCCGCCCTACACGCTCGACTATCATCAACCATGATCTACGTAACGCATGATCAGGTTGAAGCGATGACGCTCGCCGACAGGATCGTGGTCATGCGCGCAGGGAAGATCGAGCAGGTGGGAACGCCTCTTGAGCTGTATAACACGCCAGCAAATCGCTTCGTTGCGGGTTTTATCGGCGCGCCGCACATGAATTTCCTGAAGGGACGGATCATTGAGCAGAAAGATGGCGCTCTGACCCTGTCCTTCGGTGATGCATACCGGGTGGTGCTGGATACGGCAAATGCGGCTGATGTTAGGGAAAAAGAAGTTTCGGTGGGCGTTCGCCCCCAGCATCTCACTTTGAGTAACAACCCTTCAGATCCCAGGATCACGCTACGGCTTGTAGAGGCGCTAGGCTCGGAAACCGTGATCCATGGAGACATCAATGGCGAGCGGCTGATTGCCGTGCTGCCCGGCCAGCAGCCTTATCGGGCAGGCGACGAACTTCATGTCGATATCGCGGCGGCTCCCTTGCACCTGTTCAATGAGCAGGGCATCCGGCTGCTTTCTACAGATGGAAGCAAGGAGCAGATAGCAGCCTGAGGTTCGCTTAGAAGTTCAATTTTCCTTGCTCAGTGTCGACTTCCCGCTCCGAGTGGTGTGGCTGGTGCCTTGTCGGGAATGCGTCCATAAACATGTGGTAAAGAGCAGGTTTTCAACTGCGAAAGCACCTTGCGACCAAAATGGTCAGCTTCGTCCAGATGTGGATAGCCGGAGAATATAAAAGCACGGATACCCATCTTCCGGTACGCTTCGATCTCGGAGAGGACTTGGTCAGTCGATCCGACAAGTGCAGCACCGCAGCCAGAGCGGGCTCTACCAATGCCGGTCCATAAATTTGGCTCGACATAGCCGAATTTGTCTGCCAGTTCTCGCGCGTGTGCTTGGTGGGCGACACCAAGGGATATGCTGTCATGACCTCTGGATCGGATCATGCTTCCGTATTCGTCGTCCAGCCGGGATACGAGATGTTCTGCGTATTCGCGTGCTTCTGTTTCCGTGTCGCGTACAATCATGTGAACACGTAGTCCGTAGTCAAGAAGTCGACCATGGGCCCGCGCGCGCGCATGGGCTGCATTCATGCGTTCGGCAATCTTCTCTTTTGCCTCCGGCCACATCAAGTAGACGTCGCACTGTGCGCCGCAGAGCTCGAGTGCGTCGGGTGAATACCCTCCGAAGTAGAGGAGCGGTCCGCCATTTTGCTGATAGGGCCTTGCAGGTTCGGTGGGGACGCCCTTGAAGCAGTAGATGTCTCCGTCGTGGTCGATGACATCGCGCGTCCAGGCTTGCCGAAGGATCTGGACCACTTCGTGGCTACGCCTGTAGCGATAGGCACTGTCTGCGACTTCCCCCGGGAAATCGGAGCTGATGATGTTGAGAGTGAGCCGTCCGCGTAGCATATGGTCAAGAGTGGCGATGGTGCGCGCGAGCATGATTGGCTGCATCTCGCCACAGCGGATCGCGGCCAGCATGTTGATGCTATCGGTAATGGTGGCGCAGCCGGCGACGAAACTAAGTGTGTCCTGGCCGACCTGATACGATGAGGGGCACAGGATATTGCGGAAGCCGAGGGCTTCGGCCTTTTGCACGATCTTCGAGCAGTGTTCCCAGCTGGATCGTAATCTTCCCTCCGGTACGCCCAGATATTCGTAATCGTCCGAACAGAGAGCTGAAAACCAGGAGATTTCGGAAGCGTCAAGGTCGATGGAGCGGACCGGAACAACGGTCATGGGAAATCCTCCAGAGCCAATTTCGCTCTTGCGTAACATTCGACTTGATGTAAATCAATACTATATCAATTTTGCGAGCAGATCCTGTATCGGGAGCCTTGGGCCGGGACGTGATGAATCAGACACCAGGTAGCCTGCCGATTTACCTGCAAGTCACAGAACTGCTGATCCGTGATCTTGCTGCCGGCAGGTTGATCGACGGGGAGAAGTTGCCGCCAGAGCGGGAGATGGCAGCTCAGCTAGGAATTGCAGTTGGTACGCTTCGCAAGGCGCTGGCGGAACTTCAGTCGCGCGGAATGCTGGATCGACGGCAGGGATCCGGAAACTACGTCCGGGCGATCAGCGATCCGAAGAGTGTCTATGCCATGTTCCGGCTTGAACTGCTTGAAGGAGGCGGATTACCCACTGCCGAAGTAATTGATGTTGCCCGCCTCCCCAAGCCAGCGAGGTTGCCGCGGTTCGGCTCGACTTCTGATGGTCACAGGATTCGTCGCCTCAGGCGATTGTCTGGTAAGGTGGCTGCACTCGAGGAGATCTGGCTTGACGGCTCTTATGTGGAGGAAATTGTCCCTGCGGATCTGTCTGAATCACTTTATCTCTTCTATCGAACCCAAATTGGCCTGTGGATCGCCCGTGCAGAGGACAGTGCCGGCTTGGATACGGTTCCTGATTGGGCTCCCGCGGCGTTCGGGATACGGGTCGGAGCTCCCGTTCTCCACATCCTGCGTATCAGCGAAACGCGAGATGGCAGGCGTGCCGAGGTCTCGCGCACATGGGTAGACCACAATGTAGCGCGCTACGTATCACGGCTAAAATAGGAAAACCGGGCGATGAATTTGAGTTATGGTGTTATCGGCTGCGGTATGATGGGACAGGAGCACTTGCGCAATATTGCGCTACTGTCGGACACGCATGTCACCGCAATTTTCGAACCTGATCCAGGCATGCGCCATCGTTGCGCCGCTTTGGTCCCTGCCGCTGAGTTTGTCGGTTCCATCGAGGAGCTTCTTGGCAACGAAAATGTCAACTGCCTGCTGATTGCGAGCCCCAATCATTTCCATCTCGGTCAACTCGAAAAGATTGCTGCAACCCGCCCGCTGCCGGTACTTATCGAAAAGCCGCTTTTTACGAATTCATACGAGATGCAGCGTATCGGCGCAATTCGGGCAAGTTACCCGGAGCCCATTTGGGTGGCGATGGAGTACCGCTATATGCCGCCGGTGGCCCGCCTTATTGCCGAGGCTGATCAGGTAACAGGCGGAATCAGGATGTTGACCATCCGCGAACACCGGTTTCCGTTCCTGGAAAAAGTTGGCAATTGGAATCGGTTCACCGCGAATACTGGTGGGACATTGGTGGAGAAGTGCTGTCATTTCTTCGATTTGATGCGGCTCATGCTGAAATCCGACCCCGTACGGATCAGTGCGTCAGCTGGCCAGGCAGTCAACCATCTGGACGAGACCCACGATGGACGACGCTCCGATGTCTGGGACAATGCCTACGTCATAGTTGACTTTGCATCCGGTGCCAGAGCGATGCTGGAATTGTGCATGTTTGCAGAAGGGTCCCGTTTTCAAGAAGAGATTATTGCGATCGGTCCAAGTGGAAAGATTGAATGCAATGTACCTGGACCGGGCCGCTTCTGGCCAGGCCACCTGGGGGAGCCTCCGGTCGCTCAGGTTGTCGTTTCCCCGCGTGAGCCGAAGGGGCCGCACAAGATTGATATCCCGATCGATCCTCGGCTGCTTGAGGCCGGTGATCATAACGGAGCTACGTTCTACCAGCATCAGCGTTTTCAGCAGGCGATATCTGGTCAGGGCGGGGTTGAGGTTTCGCTTGACGATGGCTGCTGGGCCGTTGCCATGGGGCTTGCGGCACAGGAGGCGGCGGAGCTGGGAAAGGTAGTCGAGTTCGAACCGAATACCGATGTCCGTCGTTTCGGTTAGGCACGTCAGTCCACAAACTGCCCACACCCCCTGGATACTGAACCGGAGTGCCGGTTCAGTATCCAGGGCCGTGGCCTTGGCCACTCAACAGCCAGCAGGGACTGACCCGAAGAATTCCTGCCAGCATGTCCAGGCGGTTTGACCGTGGCGCGGAACGGTCATTTTCCCAGTTGATCCAGGTGGTCTGTTCGACGCCGATGACAGCCGCTGATTCCTCGACGGACAACGCAACGGCATCCCGGGCGAGCGAGATACGGCCACCCAGGGTGTCATTGTCCATATCAGTGATTTGCGTTGACATTTCTTGCATGATGACCTCCGACATATTTCGACCCCACGACAAGGAGCCTGGTGTTTTTCCCTGGGCCGATCCTTGGTCTTCTGGCCACGGCAGGTCCGGGGAGATGACAGTAGTTTTCATGTGTATCCAGAGTTTGCGGCGCGAGGGGCCAATCTCCATAAAGCAATACCGGGTGACGCAGTGTAGTGTTCGGATATCCCAAGTCTTTGGGTATTTCCATCAACAGCATAACCACAGTATTTCTAGCGTCAGCAGCGAGAAGACGCTGCATCCGAAATCTCACACTCCGGATCGTTTGACGTTCGAGAGCGCAAGCGCGACATTATTGATGCACGAACTTCTATTTAAAGCAGAGAAATTGTGATGTCTATGGAAGTTTTATTCACAGTTGAGCCATCTGTAAAAATTGCATGCTCCAGACGGAGGCAATTCGGATGTTTGGACACAAGCAGATAATCTCGGACCGGGGCATGAACTTGGCCCTGTCACGTCTGTGAAATAACCTGACTTGCGATACAAACGCTAAGGCCAACTTGAAAAATTGTGCTGTGAGTTCGACGGTGTCAGACTGTGGAATATGAGCTGTGGCGGCAATCGGAGCAGATTGGAAAGTGCTGGCCGAGTCTGAGCCTGTGCAAAAGTCGATGCAGCTATCAAAACCAGGTTCATGGGCTTTCGAACAGAAGATCTTGGCGAGCCGCATTTCGGGTCGTGTCACTTATTGGCTCAGAGGAATGTACGAGTGACTAGGTTTCGGAGCGCGCATGAAGCTACACGCCCGAACGATTGACATTGGTCATTGATTTGTAGAACATGGGGCCATTCCGAGGGGGGCATCGTAACGGTGCTGAGATGGCGGTGAGCCGGACCCTTGAACCTGATCCGGGTCATACCGGCGTAGGAACGGAAACGGCCAGTTTCATCGCCAGTTCTCTTCTTCGCTTAGCCTGGATCTCCATGATGTGACGTCGGGAGATCGATCAATGCCGTACATTTTGAGCCATGCGATAGCTGATCTTCGCCTCTGCCTTGCCAGGGCGAAGCAATAGAGCCTGTCATGTCCTTACGTCATATGGCACTGGGCACACTCGGCCTCTTGCTGCTCTGGCAGGCCGGGATCTGGCTCGCACATCCACCTCGCTATATTTTACCGTCGCCGTCGGATGTGGTGGCAGCGCTTGCGCTCAAGAGGAGTTTTCTCTTCTGGCACAGTCTCATAACCATAACCGAGATCATTGTCGGGCTATTCTGTGGCGCGCTTCTCGGGGCCACTATAGCCCTGCTTTGCGCGGCCCTTCCGCGTCTCGGAGGGGTCTTCTGGCCAATGGTGCTGGTCATGCAAGCACTGCCAGTCTTTGTTCTCGCTCCAGTACTTGTGCTGTGGTTCGGTTTTGGTATCGCTTCGAAGGCGGTTATGGCGACGATCATCATCTTTTTCCCTGTTGCATCGGCATTTGCCGACGGGTTGCGCCGTACTGAACCTTCCATTCTCGATGCTGTTGCGATGACCGAGGCAAGCCACTGGCAGACGCTTCGCTATATCCGCGTGCCGCTGGCTTTGCCCGCTCTGGTTTCGGGCCTGCGCGTTGCTGCCCCGCTTGCGCCAATTGGTGCAGTTGTCGGCGAATGGGTCGGGGCGTCTGCCGGACTTGGGTTCGTTATGGTTCAGGCCAATGCGCGCATGCAGACGGATACTGTCTTTGCTGCCATGTCCATTCTCGCCTTGCTCGCCCTTTTGCTGCGCTTGGCCGTCGACTGGACGACCGCGCGACTTGTTCCATGGGCGCCAGAAGCCCAATCCTAGATGTTTCAGGATGATTAGCCGGAGAAGAAACAAATGAATTGCAGGTTGTTGAATGTTCTGACGGCTCTCGCAGTGCTGTTTTTACCAACGTCTGTTAGCGCAGCCGACAAGCTAAGGATAATGCTGGAGTGGTTCGTCAATCCCGACCACGCTCCGATCGTGGTTGCCCTTGAGAAAGGTATATTCGAAAAGGTCGGCCTGGAGGTGGAGCTTGTGCCTCCGGTCGATCCTTCAGCTGTACCGCGGCTGGTTGCGGCCAAGCAGGCGGATATTGGCATCCATTACCAGCCAAATCTTTATCTTGATCACGAAGCCGGATTGCCGATTGTCCGGTTCGGAACCCTGGTTGAAACGCCGCTCAATATGGTCACAGTGCTCGCTGATGGCCCGATCCAGACACTTGGTGATCTCAAGGGCAAGAAGGTGGGCTTTTCCGTATCCGGTTTTGAAGATGCCATGCTGGTTCGTATGCTGGCAGCCGCTGACGTCAGTCTAGACGAAGTAAAGCTGATCAATGTCAACTTTGCTCTCACATCCTCGTTGCTAAGCGGCCAGGTCGATGCGACTGTTGGCGGCTTTCGGAATTTTGAGCTGACGCAGATACGCCTCGAGGGTGGAAAGGCACGTGCGTTCTTCCCCGAGGAAAACGGTGTACCCATCTACGATGAACTGATCTTTGTTACGCACAAGGATCTTGTGAACGATAACCGCCTTGTCCGTTTCCTAGAAGCGATCGAACAGGCTGCTATCTTTCTGACGAACCACCCGGAGGAGGCATGGGAGCTCTTCATAAAGGCCTATCCGGACCTCGATGATAGATTGAACAATCAGGCATTTCTTGACACTCTTGCCCGATTTGCAAAGCGGCCGTCGGCTCTGGACCGAAATCGCTATCGGCGTTTCGGTGCTTTTATGGCTGAAAGCGGGCTCATAGGAAAAGCACCCGCAATCGACGATATAGCAATTGAAATTCACGGATGACAGTCCTTCCTCAATCCCCTTCGCGTCCAAGTCGCGAGAAGACCCCTGAGGATGCGCCCGATATCCTCCGACGACGACACGCCGCCGGTCCATTTGTGCATACCGCACAACGGCTGGTCGGGTTCCTGAACCGGATGATCTCCATCTGTGCGGCAATCCTTCTCGGATTGTTGCTGGTGCTTGTCCTCGTTTCTGTCGGGCTACGCTACCTGTTCGGAACCGGTTTTGTTGGAATCGAAGAGGCGTCGATCTGGCTGTTTCTCGGCCTCATATCCATGGGAATGCCGGCTGCGCTGCGTGGGCCCCTGTCGATGCGGCTGGATTGCCTGGTACGCGCAATGCCGCCAGGATTGAGTAAACTGACGAATGTCGGTGCGGATGCGGTTACCGCGATGGCCGGTTTCATCTTTATTTTCGGAGGAAGCGAGATCGCCATAGTCGTGCGATCCGTATCGCCTGTCTTAGGAATTCCGGATATGTTCCGGACCATTTTCTTCGTGGTAGGCGGTGTCTTTCTCGTTACGATCCTCTTTCTGCAGCGTGTCGCTGAGCGAGAAACGGTGGCGGCGATCGTTTCTCTCGTGATTGCGCTTTTGGCAACTGAAATGCTGCCGTTGATGGAGATGCAGACAGACTGGCCAGTAAGTGTGATCGCTGCGATTTCTGCGGGTATAGGGTTCCTGTTTGGTGCGCCGCTGGCTCATTGCCTTCTGGCTGGCGTCTTTCTTGCTTTCCCTTTTGGTAGCGGATTGACTACGGCAGCCATCCTGTCGTCTGCCGCAAGCGGCATGTCGAAATTCCTGTTGCTCGCAATACCATTCTTTCTTCTGGCTGGCGTAATGCTGACACTTTCCGGTGCAGGTGCACGCCTTGTGCACCTTGCCGAAACCATCGTCGGACATCGCAAGGCGGGTCTTGCCCAGACGGCCTTGCTTACCGGTGTATTCTTTTCTGGTGCGTCTGGTTCATCGGTGGCGAATGCTGCGTTTGGTGCGTCTACCTTTCATCCACATCTGGTTCGTCATGGTTACCCGGCAGAAAAGTCTGCTGCAGTCATTGCAGCCACTGCCATCCTCGATAACGTCATTCCGCCATCGATAGCGCTTCTCCTGCTTGCTGCGGTAACTGACCTTTCGGTCGGTGCATTGTTGATCGGGGGCGCATACGCCGGGTTGCTGATGGCAATCTGCCTCGCGGTCGCGATCCGCGTGACCAATGGTGACAGCGCCCGCAGGATACCTGCAGGTTTCGCTGAGCGTCGTGCCGCCTTTTTCAAAGCAATCCCCGCCCTTGGTCTTGTAATCGTTGTAGTCAGCGGCATTCGGTTCGGTGTTGTTACAATGACAGAGGCCGCAGCACTTGCTGGTGGTTACGCATTGCTGTTGTCGATTGCAGGCGGAGCAGAATGGCGCAACCTTGGTACCGGGTTTTGCCAGTGCGCCGTTGAATCCGCCGCAATCGGAATACTTATCGGAGCCGCGACCCCATTCGCGTTTCTTCTTGCCATAGATGATATTGCCGGTGCGGTGCGCGGACTCCTCACGATGTTCGGTGACGAGCCGTGGCAAATCTTGCTTCTCTGCAATTTGATTTTGCTTGCGGCGGGGCTTGTAATCGATACTGGTGCCGCAATTCTTCTGCTGGGCCCCATCCTTGTACCAGTAGCGGTGGCAGTTGATCTTGATCCGATCTGGTTCGGGATAATCCTTATCATTAACCTGTTGATTGGCGGGCTAACGCCACCCGTCGGCGTGCTGCTGCTCATCGTGAGCGGTCTTACCGGTGTCTCGGCCCCTATGCTCTTTCGTGCCGTCGTTCCGTACCTGATCGCTCTGCTGACCTCGCTTCTGATTCTCTGCCTTCTCGCACTCATCTTCTGAAAGGATATCATGATGGTACTCTTCACGCGCCGCACATTGCTGGCAGCTGCAGCTGTCACGCCCATTCTCGCGGCACCACCATTACTGAGGACTGCGGATGCCCGGGCGACATCGGTTACAGTTGCCTCGCTCCTCGGTGAGGAAAAGCCGGAGACTCAGGTCTGGCGCTGGATTGCCGCGCGCCTGGAAGACCATCTCCCCGGCCGATTTCGCTTCAGGATTGTTACTGACGGTGCGCTGGGAGGAGAAAAGAGCGTGGCGGACAGTACACTGCTCGGCTCTGTCCAGGCGAGCCTTTCCACGGTCTCTACACTCGCATCCTGGGTACCGGAACTGCAATTACTTGATCTGCCCTTTCTCTATCGAAATGGAGCGCATCTCGATCTAACGGTGAACGGCGAGATCGGCCAGGGACTGGTTCGCCGCCTGGCGGATGAGGGTTTTGTAGTCGGCGGGTTTATCGACTACGGGCCGCGACACCTGCTTGCGAAGGAAGCAATTGTCTTGCCCGAACAGATGGATGGGAGAACGATGCGAGTCATTCAAAGCCGGCTTCATACCAGTCTCTGGTCGGGATTTGGCGCGATACCGGTTGGCATTCCGATTACCGAAACCTACAACGCCTTGTCCACCGGTGTCGTGGATGCCATGGATCTCACCGTCTCTGCATATGCCGGTTTCAAGCTCTATGAGGTTGTTCCCTATCTCACCGAAACGGCGCACATTCGCTCTGCAGGTGTGATTTTTTATGCAAAGGCGTTCTGGGACGGCCTCGGTCAGGAAGAAAAGGGTGTGCTCATGGATGTTTCGGCAGAAGCAGCCGGTCTCTTTAACGAGTGGATGGCGGCAGATGAGCAGGCTTCGCTTGAACAGGTGACCTCGGAGGGCGCACACGTCATCCAGGCAGATGCACGGACACTGTGGGAAAGACACGCCGAGCCTGTCTGGAACGAGTTCGAGGAGATTGTTGGCGGTCGTGCAGCGATAGAAGCAGTGCGGGCTCTTGGTTGAGAAACTACACACTTCGCGTTCGCTATCAAGTCGATAACGTCGGCTGCATCAGATATTGCGACGTTTCCCCTCCAGGAGGTCGAGGACCTTGTTTGCCGCATCAAGCACGTTTGTGCCGGGTCCGAAGACGGCAGCAACGCCGTTTTCGATAAGGAAGTCATAATCCTGTCTTGGGACGACCCCGCCGACTACAACAATGATATCTCCACCATGCTTTGCTTTCAGAGCTTCGACAAGTTGCGGTGCAAGCGTCCTGTGCCCCGCCGCAAGCGATGACATGCCGATAACATGAACCTTCTCTTCAATGGCAAGAGCGGCAGCCTCGTCGGGTGTCTGGAACAGGGGGCCTGCCAGGACATCGAAGCCGATATCGCCAAAGGCCGAGGCGATGACCTTGGCGCCTCGATCATGACCGTCCTGGCCAAGTTTGGCGACCATGATCTTCGGGCGCCCGCTTTTCTTTGTGTAGCCGGAAAGCCTTGAAACGATTGTTTTGAATTCGGGATCGTCCTCATAGGCCGGACCATAGATATCGCCGACGACTTCGGGAATGGCAAAATGGTCACCGAAAGCCTTGCGCATGGCGTCTGAGATTTCCCCGACAGTTGCACGCGCACGCGCTGCCTCGATAGCTGCGGAAAGCAGATTGCCCGTTCCGGTGCCGGCGACTTTCGAAAGTGCATCAAGCGTCTCTTTGACCTGGCGCGGGTCTCGTTGCCGGCGAACCTCTTCCAGTCGTTTGATCTGAGCCATTCGCACGGCGGTATTGTCGATTGCGAGGATGTCGAGGTCTTCCTCGTTTTCAAGACGATACTTGTTGACGCCGACAATGACGTCCTCGCCGCGATCGATCGCTGCCTGTCGCTTGGTGGCCGCCTCCTCGATCATCCGCTTGGGCAGGCCCTCGGCGACAGCCTTCGTCATCCCCCCAAGTTTCTCGACGTCTTCGATCAATGCCCAGGCTTTCTCTGCCAGTTCATTTGTCAGCGTTTCGATATAATAGGATCCGGCGAGCGGATCGACGACCTTCGTGACGCCGGTTTCATGGCTGAGGATAAGCTGGGTATTGCGTGCGATCCTGGCGGAGAAATCCGTCGGGAGTGCCATTGCCTCGTCCAGCGCATTGGTATGCAGCGACTGCGTTCCACCAAGTGCTGCCGATAAAGCCTCGTAAGCAGTCCGGATGACGTTGTTGTAAGGATCCTGCTCCTGCAGCGATACGCCAGATGTCTGGCAGTGGGTACGCAGCATCAGCGAAGTCGGCTTCTGCGGTTTGAATTCCTCCATGATCGATGACCAGAGGAGGCGGGCGGCACGCAATTTGGCGATCTCCATGAAGAAGTTCATGCCGATTGCAAAAAAGAAGGAGAGGCGCCCGGCAAAATCATCGACATTGAGGCCTTTTGCAAGGGCCGCCCGCACGTATTCACGACCGTCGGCAAGCGTAAAGGCCAGTTCCTGGACGAGTGTCGCGCCGGCCTCCTGCATATGGTAGCCGGAGATCGATATGGAATTGAAGCGCGGCATCTCCCGGGCCGTATATTCGATGATGTCTGCGACGATCCGCATCGAGGGTTCTGGCGGATAGATGTATGTGTTGCGGACCATGAACTCCTTGAGGATGTCGTTCTGAATGGTGCCTGAAAGCTCGGCGCGAGGACACCCCTGTTCTTCGCCAGCCACGATGAAGGAGGCAAGGATCGGGATCACCGCGCCGTTCATTGTCATGGAAACCGACATGTCTTTGAGCGGGATGCCATCAAACAGGATCTTCATATCCTCGACGCTGTCGATTGCAACACCCGCCTTGCCAACGTCTCCTTCGACGCGCGGATGGTCCGAATCGTAGCCACGATGGGTCGCAAGATCGAACGCCACAGACAGCCCCTTCTGGCCCGCGGCAAGGTTGCGACGATAGAATGCGTTGGAAGCCTCAGCTGTCGAAAAACCGGCATACTGACGGATTGTCCAGGGTCGACCGGCATACATGGTGGCGCGAGGACCGCGTACAAACGGCTTGAACCCCGGCATTGAGTGCAGGTGGTTGACCCCTTCGAGATCCTGGGCAGTGTAGAGCGGCTTCACGTCGATGCCCTCGGGGGTCTGCCAGACCAGTGTCTTGGGGGAGGCTTTCAGCTCTTTTTCCGCCAGGGCTTCCCAATCCTTCAACGTCTTCTGGGACATCATTCGAACTCCATGATCAGTTCATCGACACCAAGAGATTGGCCGGTGACCACGGCAATACGCTTGATGATCCCCTTGCGCTCCGCCTTCAGGACGTTTTCCATCTTCATGGCCTCGACGCTTGCCAGTGCTTGCCCCGCCTCGACCATGTCGCCGTCCTTGACAGTGATCGAGGTGATGATGCCTGGCATCGGGCAAAGGAGCATCCTGGACGTGTCCGGCGGCAGTTTGATGGGCATAAGGCGTGCGAGTTCGGCCACGCGTGGACTTCGAACTCTGGCCATGACGTCCATTCCGCGCCATCGCAGACGGATCGCCGATCCGACCAGATCAACCTTTACGCCCATTTGATTGCCGCTGACACGGAAGCTTGCATGGCGTTGACCGGGCGACCAATCGCTTGCCACCGACAAGGCTTCGTCATCGGATAAACGTACAAATGTGCCGTTTTCCGATGTCTCCAGCGTGACGGCCTCTTCGATGCCGGAAAGTGCCACGACCCAATGATTGCCCACGACACGCCGATGATTGCCGATCGTGCCGGAAATCTGTACCGCACGAGCCTGCAGATCCTGGTTGATAACCGTTGCGATGACGATAAGCTTGCGAGCCTGTGCGACGTCCGGGCTGACGCCGGTAAAGCCTTCGGGAAATTCCTCTGCAATGAACGCGGTGGTCAATTTGCCCGACCGGAACCGTGGATGCTGCATTACTCCCGACAGGAAAGGAAGATTGTGGCCGACACCTTCCACCTCGAATTCGTCGAGAGCATTGCTCATGGCGTCGATTGCTGTTTCCCGATCGGATGCCCAGGTGCAGAGCTTGGCGATCATCGGATCATAGTACATCGATATCTCGCCGCCTTCGAAGACGCCGGTGTCGTTGCGCACCACCGTTCCGTCTGCCTGTATTCCTTCAGTGGGCGGCCGATAGCGGGTAAGCCTGCCAATAGATGGCAGGAAATTGCGGTATGGATCCTCGGCATAAAGACGGCTTTCGATTGCCCATCCGTTTAGCTCCACATCGTCCTGTCCGAAGGAAAGACGCTCGCCGGCCGCAATGCGAATCATCTCTTCGACAAGGTCGATGCCGGTGATCAACTCGGTGACCGGGTGCTCGACCTGCAATCGGGTATTCATCTCAAGGAAATAAAATCGTCGATTACCGTCAACAATGAACTCTACAGTGCCGGCGGAATGGTAACCAACGGCTTTGGCAAGAGCAACGGCCTGTTCACCCATGGCGCGCCGGGTGCTCTCGTCAAGAAAGGAAGACGGAGCTTCCTCGATGACCTTCTGATTGCGCCGCTGGATCGAGCATTCCCGTTCTCCCAGATACAAGACATTGCCATGCTTGTCACCGAGGACCTGGATCTCTATGTGGCGCGGCTCGGTTACGAACTTCTCGATGAAGATCCGGTCGTCACCAAAGGAATTCCTCGCTTCGTTCTTCGAGGACTGAAATCCTTCTCGCGCTTCTTCATCGTTCCAGGCGATCCGCATGCCCTTTCCGCCGCCGCCCGCTGAGGCCTTGATCATCACAGGATAGCCGATCGAACGCGAGATCGAGACAGCTTGATCGGCGCCGTCGATCAGCCCCATATGTCCTGGTACGGTGGAAACACCAGCTTCGGCTGCCAGCTTCTTGGAGGTGATCTTGTCGCCCATTGACTGGATCGCACCGACCGGAGGGCCTATGAATGTAACGCCTTGCTTGTCCAGGGCTTCGGCAAATGCAGGATTTTCCGACAAGAATCCATACCCCGGATGCACTGCATCGGCGCCGGTTTGACGGATGGCCTCGACGATCTTGTCGATCACGATATAAGATTGGTTTGAAGGGGCCGCACCGATGTGGACGACCTCGTCGGCTTGCCTGACATGCAGAGCGTTGGCGTCCGCGTCAGAGTAGACGGCAACGGTTGCAATGCCCATCTTCTTTGCCGTCCGAATGATCCGGCATGCGATTTCGCCGCGATTGGCTATGAGAATCTTCTTGAGTGCCACCGTCAGATCTCCATGAGGTCTTCGAAAGCTTCCGGAAAGCTCTGCCGTGCGACCTTCTCGTTTATTACCAACAGTGCTGTGTAGGAAGATGGATCGAAATCCTTTTCAGCTGAAATCACCTCACGGCCGAAAAGGAGATTGAGACGCGCCGCATCAAGATTTCCCCGTTCGAATGGCTCAGCTCCGAAATGATACCAAAGAGCGTGCATGAAAGCAGCGTCAACCTGATGTTCCTTGGTGCCGGGGCGGCCGCGTCGGGGAAGCACTTTGATTGGCGTGACCCCCTTCGGATTGGCACGGCGGATGGTGAACTGGATGCCTGTGCCGGGCATTCCGGAGGGAAAGCCACGGTGCTTCGTCATGTCTGGCAGGTTTGCCATCCTGGTCTCCTTGAGCCGGGCTATTGATGGTCGCCGATCTTGTCCTCGGTCTTCGTTTGGAAGTCTTCGGCTGAGTGGCGTTCGTGCAGTTGGCTTGAAGGGTCACCGGACGTCCGATTGACCATGCTGCCACGTTGCACGGCCGGTCGTTCACCAACCTGTCGGGTCCAGCGCTGTACATGCTCATAGTCATCCACTGACAAAAAGTCGCCAGCGTCGTCATAGGCATCCTTCAGCGCCAGTCGACCATACCAGGGCCAGATTGCCATATCTGCGATCGTATATTCCGTTCCGGCAAAGTATTCATTCGTGGCCAGATGCCGATTTAAGACATCCATCTGCCGCTTTACCTCCATGGCGTAACGATTGATGGCATACTCGATCTTCATCGGCGCATAGGCATAGAAATGGCCGAAGCCGCCGCCAAGGAAAGGTCCAGATCCCATTTGCCAGAATAGCCAGTTGAGCGCCTGTGTTCGCGCATGGATATCAGTTGGCAGGAAGCTGGCGAATTTTTCTGCCAGGTAGAGGAGGATAGAACCAGATTCAAAGACCCGGACAGGCTCACCACCGCCCGTAGGGAAGCGATCCAGCATCGCCGGGATCTTGGAGTTGGGATTCACGTCAACGAAGCCGGATCCAAATTGGTCACCCTCGCCTATCCTTATGAGCCAGGCGTCGTATTCGGCCTCGCTGTGGCCGGTAGCCAGGAGTTCTTCCAGTAGTATGGTGACCTTCACGCCGTTCGGGGTGCCCAGCGAATAGAGTTGCAAGGGATGCTGGCCAACGGGCAGCGTTTTCTCGTGGGTCGGACCGGCGATCGGGCGGTTGATATTGGCGAATGCCCCACCATTACCAGTCTCCCAGACCCAGACTTTGGGAGGAACGTAACCGGCTGGAAAGTTCTTCTCGGATGCAGATGAGGTGTCGGTCATGATTATCAGGTCCTCTTAACTCGAATGTGCCGGGTGAGGTGCGCAACAAGAACCATATAGGGACCGGAAGCGAATGAGCGTAGTGTTCTCCCTAGAGCGGGATTGTGTCGTGCTTCTTCCAGTGGGTTGTGACCTTCTTGTTGCGCAGGGATGCAAAGGCGCGGGAAATACGGCGGCGTGACGAATGCGGCATGATCACCTCGTCGATGAAACCGCGTTCGGCGGCAACAAACGGATTGGCGAAACGCTCTTCGTATTGTGTAGCTCGTGCGATAATTTTCTCCGGATCACCAAGTTCGGAACGGTAGAGGATCTCGGTGGCCCCCTTGGCTCCCATCACGGCGATCTCGGCTGTTGGCCAGGCATAGTTGATATCGGCACCGATATGTTTTGAGGCCATCACATCGTAGGCGCCACCATAGGCCTTGCGGGTAATCAGTGTGACCATCGGCACGGTGGCTTGCGCATAGGCGAAAAGCAGTTTTGCACCGTGCTTGATGACGCCACCATATTCCTGTGCCACTCCCGGTAAAAACCCCGGGACATCGACGAGTGTCAGGATCGGAATCGAAAAAGCATCACAGAAGCGGACGAAGCGCGCACCCTTGCGCGATGAATCGATGTCGAGACAACCGGCGAGCACCATCGGTTGATTGGCCACGACGCCAACCGTCTGTCCCTCGATCCTCAAAAAACCGATGATTATATTGCCTGCATAGGCCTCCTGGATTTCGAAGAAGTCACCCTCGTCGGCTATCGCATGAATGAGTTCCTTCATGTCGTATGGTTTGGCCGCACTGTCGGGGATGAGGCTGTCAAGTCGCTCCTCCAGACGTGCCGGATCATCATGGAACGGTCGGACCGGGGGATGTTCGTGGTTGTTGAGGGGCAGGAAATCAAACAGCCTGCGTGTAGCCTCCAGTGCCTCGATATCGTTTTCGTATGCGGCATCGGCGACGGAAGATTTCTTGGTGTGGGTCGTCGCGCCACCAAGCTCTTCGGCAGTAACGATCTCGTTAGTGACAGTCTTGACCACATCTGGTCCCGTCACGAACATGTAAGAAGAATCGCGTACCATGAAGATGAAATCGGTCATGGCCGGAGAATAGACTGCGCCGCCTGCGCAAGGCCCCATGATGACAGAGATCTGCGGAATGACGCCGGAAGCCTCGACGTTGCGACGGAAAACTTCGGCATAGCCTGCGAGCGAGGCGACGCCCTCCTGGATGCGGGCACCACCGGAATCGTTCAGCCCGATGACCGGTGCTCCGACTTTTACCGCCATGTCCATGATCTTGCAGATCTTCTGGGCATGTGTCTCGGATAGTGAGCCACCAAGTACAGTGAAATCCTGGGAAAAGACGTAGACCTGTCTCCCATTGATCGTACCCCAGCCGGTCACGACGCCGTCACCGGCAATCTTCTGTTCGGCCATGCCGAAATCCACCGCCCGGTGGGTGACATACATGTCGAATTCCTCGAAAGAGCCTTCATCGAGCAGAACTTCAATTCGCTCGCGAGCGGTCAGCTTGCCCTTGCCGTGCTGGGCTGCAATCCGTCTGTCCCCGCCGCCAAGTCTCGCTTCGGCCCGTCGTCTCTCCAGTTCCTGCAGCACTGTGCGCATTGGACCTCCCTCATGCCATTTTATCATTTGTAGCCGCTTGCGAAGTCTGCGCAAACCACCCGTGATGGAAGTATGTATATTTGTTGCAGTTTCGCATCCTCTACCTTGGTATCGTCGTACGAATTCCAACTGGCGATCGGACACTCTGCATGGCAAGGACTGAAAAGGAGGCGGGATCCTGGCCCGAAAAGCTTGCCACCAGGATTGAATGCACGTTCAGGCAAATTGCGCACTGGCGGAGTTGCCTCGCAGTTCCGCCAGTGAGTGGGAGAATGTGTCGCTTTCGTCTGATCTGCCGGCCGCGTTAGCTTATCTCTTGAAAGGCACAGTAAGCCCATACCGCTTTGAAAGAGCTGTGAACGCTTCCTGTGTCACAGGGTCTAGGGGAATGCCGGCATGGCGCCGTTCTTCTTCAACCTTCCATTCGCGATCGCCTGGTGCCAGGACAGTCATTCCGTCACGAGCGGGCGAGGCTCGCAAGGTGTCGACATAGCGCTTTATGCCTGACTGGAAGGTGTCCTCATCTAGAAAGGCTTGCGGTTTCATTGCGAGGACGAATGCACCCATTGCGCGAGGAGTAGCGAGGTCTGGTCCGTCCATGGGCAATATGTCAAAGCTCAGGCGCATCCCTGACACAACGGCACTCAAAATCTCGACGAGACCGGCAAGGCCGGCACCCTTGAACCCGAATTCCCCCCCTACCGGCGCAAGCATCTCGACGGCAGATGGTTCGAGAGTATTTTGTCCCGTCGCGTCTGACGCGATGCCCTCCGGTAGCGGGACGCCGAGGCTGCGGTAGAGCTGGACCCGATTGTAGGGAATAGCACTGGTTGCCATATCAAGCAGCCATGGCCGCTCGTTCTTGACCGGAACTGCAAAGGCGATCGGGTTTGTTCCGTGAAAGCGCATTGCACCGTCATGCAGGCGCACAAAACTGTCGGAGTTACAAACCGCCAGGCCAATGAAGCCTTGCTGAGCTGCAGCCATTGCGTAGGCACCGGCCGGACCAAAATGCGAACTGTTGCGGATTGATACGGCGCCGATACCGAATTTCTCCGCGAGTGCCATGGCATGATCCATACCGCGGTAGGCGCCAAGGGCCCCATGGCCGTTATCCGCATCAAGTGCTGCGACGGCACCGAAGGAGTGCACGACGGCTACGTTGGGCTGGCGATTGACCTGGCCACCTTTGATGACGTCGACATAATATTCGAGAAGTCTGACACCATGGCTGTCCACTCCATGGCGTGATCCGTGCATCATCGCGCGTGTGGCGGCGTCTGCTGTAGCGGTATCTGCTCCGATTGCAGCAAATATCTTGCGACAGAACAGGTCAGTATCCTCGATGGAGGCATAGACGACATTGGCCGTCTGCTCGTCTGGCGATGAACTCATGGATCCGGCCTCCGTCTAGTTTCGGGATCTGTTTACGTATCAATAAGCACTAATGCTGACGATGTCTGATCGTTGCAGCATTTACTCGGGCATTTCTCCCTGTTTCTAGCAGACTGATGTCCTGTGTGTACACTGTACATTAGCATAATGCTGGTATCTCCCCCTGGCCATTCTACCTCACGCGAGGATGCATTTGATGGCTCATTGGCAAGCTGCTAGGCTCCCTTCCGGAGACGAAGCCTGAACGGCTTCGGATGGCCATGGCCAAAGGAGGCGGGATGGTTTCGGATGACAGGGCAAAGGCAGAGATATCCGTGGGGAAGGCTGCGCCCGGCATGGTGCCGCGTCTCTACCAGCAGGTCTTCGATATCGTAGCCGGGCAGATTGCCGAGGGGACTTTACGGGAAGGCACGCGATTGAGCGAAACTGCTGTTGCAGAACAGTTCGGCATCAGTCGGGCACCCGCGCGGCAAGCACTAAGTGAGCTGGAACAGCAAGGTTACCTCCTGAAGTCTCATGGGCGCGGCTACAAGGTGACAAGGCAGGAGGGTTTGATTGAGAGACCAGGTGATGGATCGACTGTTGCCGCCGGCGAGGAGCGTCGCCTGACCCCGTTGGCGACCTGGTCGCGCATTTATGGGGAGGTGGAGAGCGAGATTGCCGCTCGAATACCGTTTTCGAGATGGCGGGTTAACGAGACCGAGCTTGCGCGCCACTATGATGTCAGTCGAACTGTTGCACGTGATGTTGTTGCACGGCTGCAGCAGCGTGGCGTGGTTTGTAAGGATGACCGTTCTCGCTGGATAGCGCCAGCGATGACGCCAGCCCATGTTGGCGAGCTTTATGAATTGCGGTGGCTACTGGAGCCTGTAGCCCTGACAAAAGCCGCGCCTCGGCTTCCGCCGGATGTCTTGCCGGCAATGCGACATCGGTTGGAGGATGCTGCAGACAACATTACTGCTCTGAAGGGACCCGATCTCGACCGGTTGGAAGAGGACCTTCACGTGATGCTCCTCGGATATTGTGCAAACGGACCGCTGATGCAGGCCATCGGCTTGCCCCAGGCATTACTAATTGCCCATCGCTTCCTTTATCGTTGGATGCCACGGCTATACGGCTCGGAACCATTCCTGCCAGAGCACCTGGATGTTGTTGCGCGGCTGGAGGCCGGCAACATCGATGATGCGGCCAATTCGCTTCGAAACCATCTGCAGGTGTCGCGCGATCGTGCCATCGATCGGATTGAACGCGCAACACGCGAGGTGCATCCTGACGATCTTCCTTACCTTGAAAATCTTGAGCGGTGATCAAGAACCGGAGCCGCTTCATCACAATTCTGGACGTTTTCCGGGATCTCTTGGCCGCAATCGTAGCAAAGAAGCGGCCGTATGGCATTCTGAACTGATCTGACAGGGCTTGCAGCAAATCCTTGTCAGCTGACTGCAAGCTTAACGATCTTGTGATCCTGATCGATGCGGACACCGGACAGGATACCGCTCTTGAAGGCTCCCGTATCAACATTGATCCTTCCAGCCTTCAGTTCGATGTTCTGGACGGGTGTATGCCCGTGAACCGTGATGAAGCCGGTTGGAACAACGTCTCCCGTATCGAAATCCGGCCGTGACCATAACAGGTCCTGGTCCAGCTGACGTTCAAGGGGAATGCCAGCTCGAGTTCCACCGTGAACAAATGTATAGTGTGGAACAGAGAGCAATGACGGGGCAGCTTGCAGGAAAGCAACATGGTGGGGAGGAATTCTGCTTGCCAGAAGGCCCCTTATTGATGGCCCTCTTTCCGCCGCAGCATCGATCCCGTACGACCGCAGCGTATCCCTGCCCCCCAATCGGAGCCAGTCGTGCTCTGGGGCGGGATTGTCGAGATAGGACAACATCAGTTCCTCGTGATTGCCGGCAAGGCAGAAACGCTTGAAGCCAGGGGGCGGAGGAGAAGACAGATGATTGAGGACCGCGGCACTTTCAAATCCACGGTCAACATAATCGCCAAGAAGAATAATCCATTTCTCGTCGGATATATTCGCGGCGTCGCGGACAATGAACTGTTCCATCTTTAAGAGAAGGGAGTAGCATCCGTGTATGTCGCCGACTGCATAAATGAGGTGCGGGCGCCGATCGAAGAACAGCTTCCGTCTGGAGCCACGCTGTGGCATCCCATGACGACCCGAAACCATGCGACTTAACAGGTGTTTTACAATCATGCGCATTTTGTCTGTCGCGCAGCCAACGTGACATCGTCCATCGAATTTTTCCCGTTGAGGATCCGCTCTGAAGCAGCGGTCCTTTCTACGCGAGCTACACAAGCGCTTGTTGCGAAGACGCGGCGTGCAAAGATGCTAAGGTGCCGCTGACAGGAACGCGTCTGACGCGATACCGGTGCTCTCACGGGTTGGACCTTGAAGTTCGATGACATGGTGGCCATTGCGTCCTTGAGTTTTTCGCCAGACGGAGCCTTCGTATTCGTCTGCTGCATGGTGTCCTGCGCCAGGCTTCCCGGGATACTGGTGGCACAAGCAATATCTGTTTGAAATCTGAATGAAATATAATGGAATGGTCGGGAGTATCCAGTTGCAACCGGATGGATCCACGAGCGTTGCAGGGATGGGCGCGTCGGCAAAAGGCAAATTGAGCTGATCAAGATAGTGCGCAACTCCTTGACGTTTGCTGCGTCAGAAGGCATTTGACCCCCTTATTGACGACATCCAGTAGTGCAAGACTACGAGGCCATGCACTACCAGTCGCTTGAAAGAGAAAACAAGAATGGCAAAAGCAACCTCCTCGGCGCCATCACAGCGCATGCTTCGCGTTGGCGAACAGGTGCGTGCTGCAATCACGCAGGTGCTCCAGCGTGGCGAAGTGCGTGACGATCTTCTGGAGAAGACTGTCATCTCTGTCTCGGAAGTTCGCATGTCGCCTGATCTCAAGATTGCGACCGCCTATATTACGCCGCTCGGACTGTCGGATCACAAAAATGTCATTGATGCCCTGAACCGAAATGCGAAGTTCATTCGTGGTCGACTTTCGGGGCAGCTGCGGCAGATGAAATACATGCCGGAAGTCCGATTCCGTGATGATACCAGCTTCGATAACTATCAAAAGATCGACCAGTTGTTGCGTTCGCCCGAGGTCAGCCGTGATCTTGATGCGCCAGGTTCGCAAGACGAAGAATAAGAAAAGACAGAATGTCCAAACCACGCAAACCAAAGGGCCGTCCGGTTTCCGGCTGGCTGATTCTCGACAAACCGATCGATTTCGGATCCACGGAGGCTGTTTCCAAGATCAAGTGGCTTTTCAATGCTCAGAAATGTGGTCATGCGGGCACACTCGACCCGTTGGCTTCTGGCATGTTGCCGATCGCCCTTGGTGATGCGACCAAGACTGTTCCTTATGTAATGGATGGACGTAAAATTTATGACTTTACGGTCAGCTGGGGTGAGGAACGCTCAACGGACGATCTGGAAGGTGAAACCACACAGACGTCCAGCAGGCGGCCTGCGGAGCAGGAAATATCTGACCTTTTGCCGAAATACACTGGCACGATCAGCCAGGTGCCGCCGCAGTTCTCCGCGATCAAGATTGCAGGAGAACGTGCCTATGATCTCGCCCGGGACGGTGAGGTGGTGGAGATTCCCTCACGGGAGGTGGAGATCTTCCGGTTGACATTGCTTGGATGCCCAACAGTGGACACTGCGCAGTTCGAGGTCGAATGCGGAAAGGGCACCTATGTGCGTGCCCTGGCGCGCGATCTTGGTCGCGATCTTGGGTGTTACGGTCATATTTCGTCGCTTCGCAGGACTTTTGTAGCGCCTTTTGCCGAGGAACGGATGGTGCCACTTGCCGATCTCGTTGCTCTGGAAAAGATGGAGGATCGCGATGAAAGGTTTGCTGCGCTGGATGCGCGCTTGATCGACACGGCAGAAGCCCTTTCCAGCCTCCCGAACCTTCCAGTGAGTGACGATCAGGCCCACCGGATCAGGATGGGCAATTCGATAATTGTCCGTGGGCGCGACGCGCCGCTGGCAGAACCGGAGGTCTATGCGACTGCAAGAGGCCGACTGGTCGCTATTGGCGAAGTCAGCCAGGGAGAATTTCGCCCCAAGCGAGTATTCGGTTAATATCTTCTCAGCGTAATGGTTGCTCTTCCGAGTAGCGGCTTAAGCCAAAATCAGTCCGTGCCGAACCGCCGTGCCTTGTACGTGAGCCGGGACAAAAACGGTATGCCGACGATCTCTTGCGGGTGTCGGTAATATTGCCCACCGTGATCGAAACGTCACCATCCCGGTCTCGGGAGATTCAGGCGCCGTCCTCGAGCCCATAACGACCATCGGGGCGCTGTGATCCCCTTCATGCTTCGCTGCCTTGCAGAGCGGCATCTTTTAGTAGCGTCAAGCAGTATGTTGAAACACGGCAGGTGGGTTTCGTCAGTACTCATAAGGACGAGGTTTTCACGCTAGCCAAGGATGACAGAGTGCAAGCCTCTTCCCATTGGGGGCGGCTTGAGGTATAGGCAGCGCCAGCATTGGGCACTGAGGTGCCACTTTTGCGTTTCATGGCTACGGCTGGACGACATCCCGGCCGTTGGCGACTCTGATCCTCATAAATGAAAGGACTGTCCGATGTCGATTACTGCCGAGCGCAAGGCCGAACTCATCAAGGAATATGCAACTGTGGAAGGAGATACTGGTTCTCCGGAAGTTCAGGTTGCGATCCTGACTGAGCGTATCAATAACCTGACCGAGCATTTCAAGGGCCACAAGAAGGATAACCACTCCCGCCGTGGCCTGCTCAAGATGGTTTCAAGCCGCCGCTCGCTTCTTGACTACCTCAAGAAGAAGGACGAAGGCCGCTACTTCAAGCTGATCGGCAGCTTGGGTATCCGCCGCTAAAAGTTGCTGGCGGGCGTCTCACAGGGACGCCCGCCATTCATGCCTTCGGGAAGCCGGAGGTTGCGGTCGTGAGTGTACCGCACTGGCGTGCCGGATGGGCCGGCCTTGCCAATTTAACCGCTGACCTGCCATGGGGCAGGATTGCCGGATGCTTTCGCCAGACATTCTCCTGGCTCGATGATGGATTGGTAGTGCAATCCTGCATGATGAAAGCCTCCCGTTGTCTTGCCCATGACACGTCAACATTCGCGCTGCTCGCATGGCTGTCTGCTGATGGCCGGGGCCGCGTCACGAAGGACAAGATATGTTCAATACACATTCCGTCGAAATCGAGTGGGCCGGCCGCCCGCTAAAATTGGAAACCGGCAAGATCGCCCGTCAGGCCGATGGCGCTGTTCTCGCGACCTACGGAGAAACAATCGTCCTTGCGACGGTCGTTTCGGCCAAGGCGCCAAAGCCTGGACAGGATTTCTTTCCGCTGACCGTCAACTACCAGGAAAAGACCTACGCAGCCGGCAAGATTCCAGGTGGCTATTTCAAGCGTGAAGGTCGCCCAAGCGAGAACGAGACTCTTGTTTCGCGTCTTATTGACCGTCCGATCCGCCCGCTCTTCCCGGAAGGCTACAAGAACGACACGCAGGTTGTCATCACGGTCATTCAGCATGATCTTGAAAACAATCCGGATATACTTTCCATGATCGCCACTTCGGCGGCACTGACGCTGTCGGGCGTACCTTTCATGGGGCCGGTTGGTGGTGCCCGCGTCGGTTACATCAATGGAGAGTATGTCCTCAACCCCCATCTTGACGAGATGGACGAGTCGAATCTCGATCTTGTCGTTGCGGGCACGCAAGACGCGGTTCTCATGGTGGAATCGGAAGCCAAGGAACTGAACGAAGACGTCATGCTTGGTGCTGTGATGTTTGGACATCGCGGTTTCCAGCCGGTCATCGATGCGATAATCAAGCTTGCTGAAGTCGCAGCCAAGGAGCCGCGGGAATTCGAGCCGGAGAACTACTCCGAGCTTGAAGCCGAGATGCTCAAGCTTGCAGAAACCGAGCTGCGCGATGCATACAAGATTACGCAGAAAGCTGATCGCTATGCAGCCGTCGATGCCGTGAAGGCAAAGGTCAAGACGCATTTCCTGCCTGAGGGTGTCGCTGATCCGAAATATACGCCGGAAGAGATCGGTGCCATTTTCAAGCACCTCCAGGCCAAGATCGTTCGTTGGAATATTCTCGACACGAAGAGCCGCATTGACGGTCGTGATCTGGAAACAGTTCGTCCGATCGTTGCTGAGGTCGGTCTCCTGCCGCGTACCCATGGTTCAGCGCTCTTTACCCGTGGTGAAACGCAGGCAGTGGTCGTCGCGACGTTGGGTACCGGTGAGGACGAGCAGTATGTCGATTCTTTGACAGGTATGTACAAAGAAAACTTCATGCTCCATTACAATTTCCCGCCCTATTCGGTCGGTGAAACCGGACGTATGGGGTCCCCGGGCCGTCGTGAGATCGGCCATGGAAAGCTCGCATGGCGTGCTATCCACCCAATGCTGCCGACGGCTGAACAGTTCCCCTACACGTTGCGGGTAGTCTCGGAGATCACTGAATCCAACGGGTCGTCCTCCATGGCGACGGTCTGCGGCACCTCACTTGCTCTGATGGACGCTGGCGTTCCGCTGGCAAAGCCGGTTGCCGGGATTGCGATGGGCCTGATCCTGGAAGGCGATCGTTTCGCGGTCCTTTCCGATATTCTGGGTGACGAAGACCACCTTGGCGATATGGATTTCAAGGTTGCAGGCACGGCTGACGGCATTACCTCGCTGCAGATGGACATCAAGATCGCCGGCATTACCGAAGAGATCATGAAGGTCGCGCTTGACCAGGCACAGGGCGGGCGCAAGCACATCCTCGGGGAGATGGCGAAGGCTATCACGGAAAGCCGTGGTCAACTCGGCGAATTCGCACCGCGTATCGAAGTGATGAACATCCCTGTTGATAAGATCCGCGAAGTTATTGGCTCAGGTGGCAAGATCATTCGTGAAATCGTCGAAAAGACGGGCGCCAAGATCAATATCGAGGACGATGGTACGGTAAAGATTGCATCCTCGTCGGGCAAGGAGATCGAAGCAGCTCGCAATTGGATCCATTCGATTGTTGCGGAGCCGGAAGTTGGCCAGATTTACGAGGGTACGGTTGTTAAAACTGCTGATTTCGGCGCCTTCGTGAACTTCTTCGGTGCACGCGACGGTCTCGTGCACATTTCGCAGCTTGCAACAGAACGTGTTGCCAAGACGACTGACGTGGTCAAGGAAGGCGACAAGGTCTGGGTCAAGCTGATGGGCTTTGACGAGCGTGGAAAGGTTCGCTTGTCCATGAAGGTCGTCGACCAGTCGACCGGTCAGGAGAGCGCCCCGGAGAAAAAGAAGAGCGATAACGGCGAAGCTGCCGAGTAAGGCTTTTCGTTGCTCAGACTATCGAGGCGCGGGAAATTTTCCGCGCCTTTCGCTTTTTGTCATTGAAAGTCAGCCCCATGAGCCGTGACGTCCTGAAGACCCTCTTTCATCCATTCGCGACGGGTGCCATCGCAGTCCCGGGGGAGGATGAGTGCATCCTGTTCCTTGGTGCGGAGGCTGGGCACGCTCTACCGGATGGTTTTGCAGCAAGGCTGGTGGCAGTTCAACCTTTTCGGCCGTTGTTCCGAGCCCTCGGAGAAGGTGCAATTCCCGTTTGTGAAGGTGACGGCTATGACGGTGCGCTGGTTCTCTGTGGCAAGCATCGTGGTGAAAATGAAAATCGGGTAGCGATGGCGTTGGAGCGGGTCAGGGCTGGCGGTATGATCGTTGTTGCCGGTGGCAAGGAAGACGGTATCCAGCCGCTCCGTAATAGCCTGCTCAAACTGGAAATTCCGCTGGATTATACGCCGAAGTATCACGGTGTCGCAGTCTGGTTCTCGCGCCCGGACAACGTGGCGTCAGCGATTGCGAGATTAAAGAAGGTGCCGGTTGTCGTGGATGGACAATTTGAGGCGGCACCGGGCATGTTTTCACATGATCGCGTCGATGCCGGATCCGAACTTCTCGCGGGGAGATTGCCAACTGATTTTGAGGGTAATGCTGCTGATTTCGGAGCGGGCTGGGGTTATCTCTCGGTGATGCTTGCCAAGGCATCTGCGCGCATGAACCGCATCGATCTGTATGAGGCTGATTATCAGGCCCTGGAATTTGCCAAACTCAACATGTCGCGTCACTGCCCGGATGTTACGGCCCGCTTCTTCTGGCAGGACCTAGGCAGCGAACCTGTCAGGGATCGTTATGATCTCGTGATTATGAACCCGCCATTTCATGAAACTCAGGCGGCTGACCCAGAACTTGGCAAGGCGATGATCAGGGCGGCGGCAACGGCCATGAAGAATGGCGGACGGCTGTTACTCGTTGCCAATCGTGGTTTGCCTTATGAAGGTCTCATGAAGGAAAGCTTCAGGGAAACGGGTGAGACCTGCCGCAACGCACGCTTCAAGATATTGTGGGCAAGGAAATAGCGACAGGCCATTGCCCAAAGACGCCCTGCACAAAATAAATGATTGAGCAGGGCGGAATTCCTGGCATTTGCTGGTCGCCGGTCCTATTCCAGGTCCGCCTTCCGCAGACGCTCGAGCGTCGGCATCGATGTTATATTGTACCCTGCGTCGACATAGTGGATCTCTCCCGTCACGCCGCGCGAAAGGTTCGATAGTAGGTAGAGCGCAGAACCACCGATGTCATCGATTGTAGCCGTACGACGCAATGGTGCATTCTTCTGATTCCAGGAATACATGGCCCGTGCATCCGAAATACCTGCTCCGGCAAGCGTGCGGACCGGGCCTGCAGAAATTGCGTTGACACGGATATCCTGAGGCCCGAAGTCAGCGGCGAGATAGCGTACGGACGCTTCCAATGCGGCCTTTGCGATGCCCATAACGTTGTAGTTTGGAATGATACGCGTTGATCCATCATAGGTAAGGGTTAGCATTGCCCCGCCGTCGCTCATCAGATCTGCGGCGCGCTTGGCAACTTCCGTGAATGAGAAGCAGGAAATCACCATTGTGCGGCTGAAGTTCTCACGCGTCGTGTTTGCGTAAAGGCCCTTTAGTTCGTTCTTGTCGGAGAATCCGATCGCATGAACGAGAAAGTCGAGCGTTCCCCAACGATCACGGATAGCGTCAAATGTCGCGTCGACTGTCGAGATATCCTCGACGTCGCAAGGCAACAGAAAATCGGAGCCAGCTTCGGCGGCAAGTGGTCTAACCCGCCTGCCCAGTGCTTCACCCTGATATGTGAAGGCAAGTTCGGCACCCTGAGCAGCAACTGTCTTTGCTATACCCCAAGCGATGGAGTGATTGTTCGCGACCCCCATGATCAGGCCGCGTTTCCCCTGCATGATCCCCGTCATGAAACCTATCCGTTAAAGCGCTGGAAAACGAGCGTGGCGTTCGTGCCGCCGAACCCGAAGGAATTGGAAAGAACCGTATCGATCCTGGCATCATCGATACGCTTGCGGACAATCGGCACCCCTTCGAACTCCGGGTCGAGTGTCTGGATATGCGCGCTCTCGCCGATGAATTTCTCCTGCATCATCAAGAGACCATAAATCGATTCCTGGACGCCAGCGGCTCCAAGTGAGTGGCCGGTCAGGGATTTGGTCGACTGGATGTGAGGGAGCTTGTCTGCGAAGACTTCGCGGATAGCACCGATTTCCTTGGAATCGCCGACCGGGGTCGATGTCCCGTGTGTGTTAATGTAGTCCACGCTTCCGTTAACGGTTGAGAGTGCCTGCCGCATGCAGCGGACTGCTCCTTCACCGGAGGGCGCAACCATGTCGTAGCCATCAGAGGTGGCACCGTATCCGGTAAGTTCGGCATAGATCTTTGCGCCGCGCGCCTTGGCGTGCTCCAGCTCCTCGAGAACCAGGACGCCGGCACCGCCGGCGATCACGAAGCCATCACGGTCAATGTCGTATGCACGAGAAGCTGTTGCGGGTGTATCGTTGTATTTCGTGGACATTGCGCCCATGGCGTCGAACAGATTAGACATCGTCCAGTCGAGATCTTCGTGGCCGCCGGCAAACATCATGTCCTGTTTGCCCCACTGGATCATTTCAGCAGCGTTTCCGATGCAATGTGCAGAGGTCGAGCATGCCGACGAGATGGAGTAGTTCACTCCATGTATTTTGAACCAGGTGGCAAGTGTCGCTGAGGCTGTGGATGACATTGCCTTCGGCACGGCGAACGGGCCGACGCGCTTTGGACTATTGTTTTTGATCGTGATGTTTGCAGCCTCGATGAGCGTACGCGTGGAGGGACCACCGGAGCCCATTATGATACCGGTCCGCTCGTTTTCGCTGTAGTCCTTTTCCTCAAGGCCTGAATCCGCGATAGCCTGCTTCATGGCAACATGGTTCCAGGCACCTCCCTGAGACAGGAAGCGCATTGCACGACGGTCTACAAGATCCGTTGGATCTAGTGAGGGTCTACCCCAGACCTGGCACTTGAAACCGTGATCGGCGAAATCCTGGGAAAAAGAGATACCCGATTTTGCCTGGCGGAGAGATTCGGTGACTTCGGCGGCGTCGCTTCCGATGGAAGACACGATGCCGAGACCCGTGACAACAACCCGTCTCATCTGATGGACCTTTTCTGCTCGTTCTGACCTGAGTGCGGTTTTATAGCGTTCAGACCGTCTTGTCTTTTGACAGGCCAACGCGAAGATCGGTTGCCTGGTAGATGGTTTCACCATCAGCCTTCAGCCATCCATCGGCAGTGCCCAATACAAGCCGGCCCCGCATGACTCGTTTGAAGTCGATGCCGTACTCGAGCAGCTTAATGTTGGGGCGAACCATGCCCTTGAATTTTACTTCGCCGGTGGAGAGAGCCATGCCACGACCTTCCTCACCGAGCCAGCCCAGAAAGAAGCCGGTCAGTTGCCACATTCCGTCGAGGCCAAGGCACCCGGGCATAATCGGGTTTCCCTGGAAGTGACATGGAAAATACCAATCGTCGGGGCGCACGTCGTATTCGGCTCGAATGTAGCCCTTGTCGTACTGGCCGCCTGTTTCAGAGATGTCGGTGATACGATGAACCATCAACATCGGTGGCAGCGGGAGCTGCGCATTACCCGGTCCGAACAACTCGCCGCGACCGCAGGCAAGAATTTCCTCGTAAGAGAAGCTCGATTGTCTATCCGTCATAAATTTCCGGTTCCCTCATGCCGATGTCTGACCTTTATGGCAAAATCGACAGAAATTGAAGCTCTACGATGACCACGGTATAGCCAGTCCTCCCTGGGAGGTGACTTCGCGGCCGTATTTCTCTGGTCGGCATATAGGAAGCTGGCCGCGCAAACCAGTGGTTGACGGGCAAATAACGTGATTTTACGCGTTCGTGCTCCCTCTCGATTTTCGAAGCTATTGAAAGCAACGGCGTCAAAAGTTATATCCCAAGGTCAAGAAGCAGTGTCGCAGGCAGACGCAGGGCAAATTTGGCAAGATGGCAAACGCCACGATAAGTATCGAGACAAGACTAAGGGATTGCGGCTTACGGCCAACGCGTCAACGCATTGCGCTCGGTGATCTCCTTTTCGCGAAGGGTGATCGCCACCTTACAGTGGAAGAGTTGCACGAGGAGGCACTGGCCGCCGACGTGCCCGTCTCGCTTGCAACCGTTTACAATACTCTTCATCAGTTTACGGAAGCGGGGATGATCCGCGTATTGGCCGTCGAGGGCGCGCGGACCTATTTCGACACCAACATATCAGATCATCATCACTTCTTTGTCGAGGGACGTAACGAAGTTCTCGATATCCCGGTCAGCAACATCGAGATCGGCAACCTGCCTTCGGCACCGGAGGGTATGGAGATTGCCCATGTGGACGTTGTCATACGCCTGCGCGAAAAAAAGGCTTGAGGACTTTCCTTCAGTTCTACGACATTCACGCATCCTCACATAACCAGCATATAGCCGGGTTGGCTTCCTTCTCCTCCTGATGCATGAAGATGACGCGACCGACACCTCATTGTCATGCTCGCAGGGCTGATGCGACGCCAAGCCATCAAGGAAGGATGGTCGCTCCGGGTGGCGGGAATTCACTGGCCTCTCAGAGAAGGGCAGATCACCTCTTTAGTGCATCGTCCGGGTCGCGCCCGGCGCGCGGATGATATCGGGGGATGCTCCATTGAAAATGGATTGCGCCGCCGCGAAGCGCGAATGCAACTACAAATCCGGCGCTTGAACTGGCATATGTGGGAAAGTCGAGACCTTCCAGGCCCGTAAAGGTACATGCTCCAGCAAGCGCTGCGGAGATATAAATCTCGGATCGGAGCAGGACGGAGGGTTCGTCAGCCAACATGTCACGCAAGACACCGCCGCAAGTTGCTGTCAACGTCCCGGTGATGATCGCAATCGTTGCCGATTGTGTCGCCACCAGGCCGATGGCTGCACCCATCACGCAGTAGGCGGACAGCCCGATGGCATCCAGCCATATTAGAAGCCGGTAGCGCCACTCAATGAGATGAGCGATGAAGAAGACGACGATACCGGTGACGACACAAACCAGGATGTAAGTGGGATCGACCACCCAAAACACGGGGACCTTTCCCAGTATCAAGTCACGCAACGTACCGCCGCCAACACCTGTTGCTGCTGCAAAGAAGAGAAATCCGATAATATCGAGCTGCTTGCGCGAAGCCGCAAGTGCGCCGGTTGCCGCAAATACCACGACACCTGCATGATCCAAAACAGTAAGCATTTCCACTTTTGAACGCCTCCCCGGATAACCAGCGTCGCGCAAGTGACGCCGGTTAGTAACCTGACACATGTTTTTGCCTTCTTACGCGTATGGCGCGAAGAGACGAAGGGATCGAGGAGCCATTGCTGTGAAAAAGCACCTGATTATCGCCGTTCAGGCTCTGGTACTGTGCTGCCTGGGGCCAGCCGGGGTTGCATTTGCACAGCAGCAATTGCTGAGCGACCCGGAAATCTACGAGAAGAATCACTTCCGCAAACAGTGCCGCACAGCAGAGTTCGGAAGCGAATTTATGACGCGACTGGATGTCAATAATGATGGCATTGTAGACGCGATCAGCAATCATGGGGAACTGACATGTGATGGCAAGCCTGGTCCGGACTGTGATGCTGATGGTTGCCCATACAACTTCTATCTGCGTGCCAAGGAAGGGGGCTACTTCATGATCGCGACGGCGCGTATTTACGGATATGATTTCATCAAGCGCTTCGGCAACATGGTTTTCGTGATGAAAATGCACCCGCGCTTTTGCGAGCGTACCGACGAAAAGCCCTGTGAACTGACGGTCCGCGCCCGCGGTGGGCGGTTCGTGACGATCTCGAAGAAATGAAGCTCATTCGGCGGGGAAAACGCTGGCGATACGTCCTGTGAGATAGTAGCCCAGGAGCCCGACCCACTCCCTCAAGGCGGTGGACGTTAGCTGCGCGTTGGTCGTTGGCTGTGTGAAATCGAGGCCCAGACCAAGTGTACCACTTGTCCGGAAGTCTACTGGCCAGGGTATTATCGGGATGTCAGCCATCCGGAAGAGTCCGATCGAGCGCGGCATGTGAAATGCCGAGGTAATCAGCAGGCAATCTGAAAGGCTTTCGGACGCCAATAGCTGTTTTGTCTGCCAGGCGTTCTCATGAGTATTGCGCGACCGGTTCTCTTTCACGAGGCGTTCTTCAGGAATGTCGAATGCGGAAAACAGCCGTTGGGACGCTTCTGCATCACCCTCATAGGTTCCGCTGAGGGAACCGTCACCACCGGAAATAAGGATCCGTGACTCCGGATGGCGCAGGGCCAGGCGTATTGTCTCCAGGTAACGTTCTCCCGCTTGATTGAGCTCTACCCCTCCACGACTGGTGGTGACGGCGTTTTCCAGCGCACCACCAAGGACAATGATGCAGGACAGGTTTTCTGGTTCTGCTGCGGGCCTCTCGAATCGGGCCTCAAGTACTTGAAGTGCTACACCTCCGGTTGTCGTGTAGAGGATCAGGAACAGCATCAGGCTTGCCAATATTGAGAGAGCCGCCCCGAGACGCCGCCAGCCGGTCAAGGCAAGGACAGCGGCGATAGTGCTGCACAGAAAGGCCAGGGACAGCGGCTGCACTACCAGCCAGAAGAGTTTGGAAGCCAGGAACATATCCATCCTGTCGTCGTCACAAAGAGATCGTTTGGCATCGATTGCCTATCGGGTCAACGGCGTCGACGGGTCGGCAAGATACGTTGTTGGAAATGGAGGTGCAGTGGGCGTGGAATGAAAATGGTTGCAATGGCGACTATGAAGAGGATCATGACGACCGCCCAAAGCGCTTTGCTGCCAAGATAGTTCGTCAGGAATGCACCTGCGACAGAACCGGCAGCCATTCCAGTCCATGGGACTGTCTGAATTACCCAGCCGGCAGGATTGCGGTCTCCAATGACCCATCGGCCAATCCCGCGCCCGAAGCGTGAGAGGGCGCCGGTGATATAGGTCAAGCCGATTGGCAGGCCTTCAATATGTTCGACTGTCGCATTGATCGTCCCCATTGAGAAGATAATCAGGTAAAACCGTACCCGCGGATGGGCATCAGGAGGTAGAAGTGCGGCGACGGCAATCATCGTGGCGACGCCGGTCAGAACAACAAATGTTCGACGCGATGAGATGGTGTGGGCGAGAATGATTCCGAAGGCATTGCCGAGGATGAACACCCACAGGGCAAGAAAGAGGATCATCGCGTGAGTGTAGTTGCCATCAGAAAAGGAAATCGCCGCACGGGTCGTATTACCGGTCATGAAGGAGACGAAATCACCCGAAAGTAAAAGACCTATGGCGTCGGTCATACCGGCCGCGAAGGAAATTGCCGCTACGAGAACGAGCCCGGTCACCGTTCGCCTGCTGCGCACGAGTTCTCGTCTTCTGCTGAGGGTCATGGATTGCAAAACTCCAAATGTACGGGTGCGAATAGATCACTGTTATTGTTATCGATAGGGCAAGCATGGAGGTAGCGCGACCGACGCAATCTTGTCGACGCCGACCCTATTGTGCCTCAAGCCAGTTTAGGACCCCTCTGGCTGCTGCACGTCCCGTGGCGAAGGAGGCCGTCAGGAGATATCCTCCTGTAGGAGCTTCCCAGTCGAGCATTTCCCCAGCGACGAAGATGCCCGGCAAGTTTTTGAGCATGTAGTGATCGTCAAGCTCGGACCACGCGATACCACCTGCGGATGAAATGGCTTCCTCGATCGGTCGTGTGCGGGACAATGGAATGGGCAATGCCTTGATGATCCCCGCAAGTCCTGCAGGGGGCAAGCTTGATGCGTCAGGAACAAGTTCGCGCACCAAGGCGGACTTGACACCCACGATCCCGGCACCTTTCCGCAACCGGTTGGAAAGGCTGAGCTTTGCATTTTGGCGCTCAAGGTCCTTGACGAGCCGTTCGAATGTTCGACCCGGAGCGAGATCAATAACGAAAATTGCTTCGCCAGTGTGTTCAAGCTGATCCCGCAGGGTTGATGAATGCGCATAGACGAGGCTACCTTCGATACCGTTCTCAGTCACCACGAATTCGCCCTGAAAAGCCCCGGCAGCGGAGATTGCTTGGACTGATTTTATTGGGACGCCCGCAAAGCGATTGCGGAACGTATCGCTCCAGGCAACATCAAATCCGCAATTGGCGGGGCGAAACGGGTGGATATCGATCCCGTACTGCTGCAGCCAGGGTAGCCAGCGGGCATCAGATCCAAGATTCGGCCAGCTTGCGCCACCAAGTGCAAGGACAGCGGCATCCGGTCGTATGATCGTTTCTCCTTGGGGGGTATCAAAAACATATCCACCATTCTTGAAACCCGTCCAGCAATGGCGAGCGGAAAGCCTTACGCCGTTCGTTTCAAGTTGGCGCAGCCAGGCTCTGAGGAGAGGAGAGGCCTTCATCACAACCGGAAATACACGCCCCGACGAGCCGATGAATGTTTCTGTGCCGAGGGCGGCAGCCCATAGCCGTACATCATGCGATCCGAAGGCATCGAGGGCAGTTCGCAAACGGCCCGATGCATTACCAAACCGCTCGCGGAATGTAGAGTGTTGTTCGATGTGTGTGATGTTGAGGCCGGATTTTCCGGCTAGCAGCAGCTTGCGGCCGAAGGTGGGTTTGGCCTCGTAGACGGTGACCGAATACCCCTTCATAGAAAGACACTCGGCAGCCATCAGTCCGGCAGGACCGCCGCCAATGACTGCGATATCATTGTTTTTCATGCGGTCCCTCACTTGACTGCTCTGCTAGCATGAGGACAGGCAAGGCGGCAGGGGTGACGCGCAAGATATCGCGAGCCGGCCGGTAGGTGGCAAGTCCCGTCCCACCATCAGAGCAGGCTTCCAAAGCCGCCGCCCGTTGGGGTCACGACGGTAACCGCTTCACCCGCTTCCAGGATCGTCTGACCACATCCGCCGAGATCCTCCAGCCGTCCATCAAGCCGGCGTATCGTGGTTTGACCACAAGCGCCAG
>JAEWDP010000120.1 GCA_023390055.1 Pseudomonadota bacterium
GTCCAATACCGGAGAGGGCGGTGAAGAAAGTGATCGCTACACGCCACTGTCGGATGGTTCTGCCAATCCGGAACGCTCTGCAATCAAGCAGATAGCCTCCGGTCGTTTTGGTGTGACGACCGAATATCTGGTCAATGCGGATATGTTGCAGATCAAGGTAGCCCAAGGAGCAAAACCCGGTGAAGGCGGACAGCTACCGGGGCACAAGGTCGATGCGACTGTTGCAAAGACCCGACATTCGACGCCGGGCGTGGGGCTGATCTCGCCACCTCCACACCATGACATCTATTCAATCGAGGATCTGGCTCAACTCATTTACGATCTGAAGAACGTCAATCCGGACGCCGGTATTTCAGTCAAGCTCGTCTCTGAGGTGGGGGTCGGCACGGTTGCGGCCGGCGTCGCCAAGGCACGAGCCGATCATGTTACCGTTTCCGGCTTCGACGGTGGTACAGGTGCATCACCATTGACTTCGCTGAAACATGCCGGGTCACCGTGGGAGATTGGCCTTGCCGAGACGCAACAGACGCTGGTTCTGAACGGTTTGCGATCTCGTATCGCCCTGCAGGTCGATGGCGGACTGAAAACGGGCCGGGATGTCATCATTGGCGCATTGCTCGGTGCTGACGAGTTTGGCTTTGCAACTGCGCCATTGATTGCGGCGGGATGCGTAATGATGCGCAAATGCCATCTGAATACCTGTCCGGTGGGAGTTGCCACACAGGATCCGGTCCTGCGGAAACGCTTCAAAGGGACACCGGAGCACGTCGTAAATTACTTCTTCTTCGTTGCAGAGGAAGTGCGCGAAATACTCGCTTCGCTCGGCTACACTGCGCTCGACGAAATCATCGGAGCATCCGAGCTCCTCGAAAAGGATGAGATGATCGCCCACTGGAAGTCGAAGGGTCTCGACTTCTCCAGGATATTCCACAAAGTGGAAGCGCCAAAGAATGCAACCTATTGGACGGAGCGTCAGAACCATCCGATCGACGACATTATTGATCGCAGGCTGATTGAGAAATCGACGCCTGCACTTGAGAACAAGGAGCCAGTGGTCCTTGAAATGCCGATCAGGAATGTTGACCGTTCCACTGGTGCAATGCTCTCAGGCGTCCTTGCAAAGCGTTGGGGCCACAAGGGTCTCAAAGATGATACAATCCACGTGACCCTGCGCGGTACTGCGGGTCAGTCATTTGGAGCATTTCTCGCGCGTGGTATCACCTTTGACCTGATTGGTGATGGCAATGACTATGTTGGTAAGGGACTATCTGGTGGTCGCATTGTCGTACGCCCACCTGAAACCTCCAGGCTCAATGCGGAAGAGGCAATTATCGTCGGCAATACTGTCCTTTATGGTGCGATCACCGGTGAATGCTACTTCCGTGGTGTCGCAGGTGAACGCTTCGCGGTCCGTAATTCCGGGGCCATCGCGGTTGTGGAGGGCGTTGGCGATCACGGCTGCGAGTATATGACAGGCGGGATCGTTGTTGTTTTGGGCGAAACGGGACGCAATTTCGCGGCCGGCATGTCCGGCGGCGTCGCATATGTACTTGATGAGCGTGGTGATTTTGCCAAGCGCTGCAATATGGCGATGGTGGAATTGGAACCGGTGCCGGAAGAAGATGACATGCTGGAGAAGCTGCACCATCATGGTGGTGACCTCATGCATAAGGGGCGTGTCGATGTTTCAGAGGATATGACGCGTCACGACGAGGAACGTCTTTACCAGTTGATTTCAAACCATCTGCACTACACCGGCTCAAACCGGGCGAAGGAAATTCTCGACCGATGGACAGAGTACCGGCCGAAATTTCGCAAGGTTATGCCGGTCGAATACCGGCGTGCCCTAGAGGAGATGGAGCGCATGCGCATGGGTGTTGCAGCTGAGTAGACCGGCTGCACTGAGACATGAGTTATTCACCGTTCGCCAGGGCCACCAATGGTCTGGCCTGCTGGTGTCGGGGCCGGAAGGCCGCCTTGATTTGAAGAGGGATAGAACATGGGCAAGGTAACGGGCTTTCTCGAGATTGACCGTCAGGTGATGAAATATCAGCCTGCCTCCGACCGTATCCGCCATTTTCGTGAATTTACCATTCCGATGGCTGATGTCGAAGTAACCAAGCAGGCTGCTCGTTGCATGGACTGTGGCATCCCCTATTGCCATGGTCCAACAGGCTGTCCGGTTCACAATCAGATTCCGGACTGGAATGACCTTGTGTGCAATAGCAGATGGGAAGAGGCCATCCGCAACCTCCATTCCACCAACAACTTTCCGGAATTCACAGGGCGCGTCTGCCCGGCTCCATGCGAAGAGGCATGTACGTTGAACCTGGAGGATACACCGGTTGCGATCAAGACGATTGAGCAGGCAATCGCAGACAAAGCCTATGAACTTGGATTTATCGGTCCCCAGCCTGCTACAATTCATACCGGCAAAAGAATTGCGATCATTGGATCCGGGCCCGCGGGAATGGCCGCGGCGCAGCAGTTGGGTCGGGCTGGCCATGACGTGCATGTCTATGAACGCGAGAGCAAGCCTGGCGGCCTTCTGCGATACGGGATACCGGACTTCAAACTGGAAAAGAACTTCATTGACCGTCGGATCGAACAAATGAAGGGCGAAGGCGTAACGTTTCATTGCGGGGTGAATGTCGGTATTGACATGCCGATTGAGCAGGTCCTGTCGGAACACGATGCCGTTCTCTATTGCGGAGGCTCAGAGACGCCTCGCCCAGCCGCAATCCCCGGCGTTGAATTGCAAGGCGTGTATGATGCGATGCCATATCTGGTACAACAGAACCGTCGTGTTGGCCGGGAGAGTATCGATAGCGTCGGCTGGCCAGCAGATCCTATCCTCGCCGGTGCAAAGCATGTAGTGGTTGTCGGCGGCGGTGATACCGCATCCGACTGTGTCGGCACTGCATTTCGCCAGGGAGCAGTAAAGGTAACACAACTGGATATTCGTCCGCAGCCTCCCGAAAAAGAAGACAAGCTGGCGGTTTGGCCGTACTGGGCCACCAAGATGCGTACTTCCTCCAGCCAGGCGGAAGGCGCAATGCGTGAGTTTCAGGTCGCAACGCTCGAATTCGTTGGAGAGGATGGCCATCTGACGGGTGTTCGTTGCTGTGAAGTCGATGAACGGCGCAAGCCGATCTCCGGCACTGAGTTCATTATCAAGGCGGATCTTGCATTTATCGCCATTGGTTTTTCCGGACCACTCAAGGACGGTATTCTTTCCGAACTTGACGGTAAGCTCACGCTGAATGTTGATCGTCGTGGTTCAACCAATGTGGTTGCAAACGACCGCGATTATAGGACGTCCTTCGATAGACTCTGGGTCGCCGGTGATGTCCGGCGCGGTCAGTCGCTTGTTGTCTGGGCGATCCGTGAGGGCAGGCAGGCAGCGCGGGCGATCGATGAGGCACTGATGGGGAGCTCGGTTCTTCCGGCTTGAACCCAACGCCGCCAACGTCATGTGAGGGTGACCGTTTAGGGACTATCTGATGGAGATACGCTGATAGTTGTCGATCCGACCATCGGGCGGTGTAGGCAGTTCACCCCGCTTTACAAGCATATCGCGGGGTGTTTCGACAGCGGAAGCTGGCGGTGGAACTGCACCCAGTAGCTCGTTCCCACCATCAAGATCGGGATCCATCATGCTGATCGGTTTAACTGGAATGGCCGTCGTGGTGGAGGGGGGAAATGTCTGAAGTTCAGGCAGGCTGGCGGCATCGAGACTCACAAGTTCTGGACTTGCCATGTCTCCAAGATGGCGGCGGGCATATTTTTCCACATAGAAGGCCATCTTACGCTTTCCCGCGGTGGTGAAGTTGATCCCATCGGAGCCGCGCAGGCGTGCTTGCTGTCCGTTCATATCCGATCCGGTCGCAATATACTTACCCTCTTCGTTCACAAATCCTTCCCAGATATCGACGAATTCGCCGCCTACCTTTTCGATCTGTGCCCGATAGATACCGTTCAATTTGATGGCGTCCGTCATCATCGAGGACGACTGGAAAGAGGGAAGCCCCACCCAGAGCAACGGCAACTGGCGGCTTCGGATGATGTTGGCATACTCTTGTACGCGCCGTTCATATTCGGTGAACCAGGCGTCCGTGCGAAATTTTTCGCTGGAACCTCCGAATTGCATTTCCTGGCGGTCATTGGCCCCGATCAGGACGACGACAAGTGCGGGATTGACTTCATCGATAATGCCGGGGAGATCTTGCGGCCAATTGTAGTAGTCTTGACGCACGAGACCCGACGAACCGTTGCTTCTCTCTGTGACAGCCACACCCGGGGATTCTTCAAAGGCAACACTCAACTGATCTCCCAGACCGGCGGCCAGGAAATCCCCAACGACTAGGATCTGACGAGCATTGTCGAGTTTGGCAACCGGAGGAGGCTTTGCAGGAGCGGGCGGCTTGACTGCCTTGCGCACAGGACTGCGGGTTTCCGAGGCGCGGCTACGTCGGCGTTGTTTCTGGCGTTGGCGGCGCGGGGCGACGTCCATAACAGAGGGATCATCGATATAGCGACGTCCCCCTCCAAAGAGCATTTCAAATAGATTTCGACGTTGGACGCGTTCCTGGGCTTCCGCTGGTACAACCTGTGTTGGAATAGCGAGTACAAGGACAATGAAAACCGTGAAACACCGGCTGAAGGCCCGTCGTCCGTGAATTTGCAGCGTAATCGTCATGCTGATGCCGTGATCTGTCGCCCCAAGCTGGTGTCGTCTACATGATTTGGGGCGACAGGCAGTGTTGTCAACGCAAAGCTTTGAGAAGTGACTGTGATGGCTTGCCGTCTACCTGCATGCCAAGCCTTTCCTGAATGGCTGTTATGGCAGCCCTGGACCCGGAGCCGAAATTACCGTCAATCTCGCCATCGTAGTAGCCAAGTTGTTTCAGCTTGGTTTGTAGCTCGAATTTCTCAACCATATCGAGCGTACCATGTGGCCTTGGCCAACGCTGATGTAGTCCACCATAGCCGGCGATCTGGTCTGCAAGCATTCCGACCGCCAGTGCATAACTGTCGGCCGCATTATATTTCTTGATCACGAAGAAATTGCGCGTCATCAGAAAGGCCGGACCCTCTGCCCCTGCCAGCAATTTCAGCTCTGCCCGATCACCTGGACGTGGAAACGGCTTGCCATTCGGACGCGTGAAACCGAGAGCGGCCCATTGCGAAAGCGTTTTGGTCTGCCCGTTATATTTTGCCGCACCCCGGGGAAGAACCGCTTCATAGCCCCAGGTCTTGTCACTTTGCCAGCCATTCTTCTTGAGAAGATTGGCAGAGGTCGCCAGCGCATCGGGAATGGAATTCCAAATATCGGCCCGTCCATTGCCATCAGCATCATATTGATAGAGCAGATAGCTTGTGGGGATGAATTGTGTATGGCCCATGGCCCCGGCCCAGGATCCGGTAAGCTGGCTGGCAGGAATCTTGCCAGACTGGAGGATCTTGAGAGCTGCAATCAACTGGGTCCGTGCAAATTTGGCACGTTTGGGATCACCCCATGCGAGTGTCGCCAGAGCCTGGGGAATGTGGTGAAGGCGATCCGGCTTGTCGAGCACTGCGCCATAGTTGGATTCCATTGACCAAATGGCAAGCAAGATATGTTTGTCGACCCCGAAGTGCCGTTCCAAGGCTGCAAGCGTGCGCCCATGCTTGGAAAGCATCTGGCGACCGATCTTGACGGTGTAAGGGTTCACACGAGAATCCAGGTAATCCCAGATCTTCGACTTGAATTCGGGTTGATATGCAGCCTTTTCAAGGACCTCTCTGTCGGGGCTTGTAACCCCTGCGAAAGCCTTTTGATATGTAGACCGGCTAATGCCGCTCTTTGCAGCAGCGCTATAAAAATCTCCTACCCAGGACTTGAAACCTGCGTCCGCCCGGGCATCTAACGGGGTGACCGCCAAGCAGCCCCCGGCGATCAGGGAAAAGATAAATCCACGGAAATGTTTGGTGCGAAAGGTGATCATCGACAGTCGTACCCGTTGCTCTTGGAGTTTCATAGTTTGCCAGCCATGATGTCTGGTTTAACGAATGGATAACAGCACAGAGTCAACAAACTCTTTACCATAGATTGCTGGACAACGCATCGTTGGCGAAATGGTAGCAAATTGACACTAGATGACGCGATTGTGAGTTGGCGTCATGATTGGTGCACAGGAGGTGAGTGTGAAGAAAATTCGTAAGGCTGTTTTTCCTGTTGCAGGGCTAGGGACACGGTTCTTACCGGCGACGAAGGCCGTCCCGAAGGAGATGTTGACGGTGGTCGACAAGCCGGTCATTCAATATGTCGTCGACGAGGCAGCGGAAGCGGGAATTGAACATTTCGTTTTCATTACGGGCCGTGGCAAGGGTGTTATCGAGGACTATTTCGATATCCAGTATGAGCTTGAGCAGATGCTTCGCGAACGAAACAAGAATGCCCAATTAAGCCTGTTGGCAGATCTTCTGCCAACGGCAGGTACTGCGAGCTTTACGCGCCAGCAGGTACCACTTGGTCTTGGCCACGCTGTGTGGTGCGCTCGCGATATTGTTGGCAATGAACCATTTGCTGTGCTCCTTCCCGACATGATCATGTCATCACAGAAAAGCTGCCTGAGGGGTATGGTAGAACTCTATGAGCAGACTGGAGGCAATGTGCTGGCCGTTGAGGAATGTGATCCGGCCCAGGCACACAAGTATGGGATCGTAGGTGTCGGTGCTAAGGTTGGCGAAGGCTTCAAGATAACGGAAATGGTAGAGAAACCTGATCAGGGTACCGCGCCATCCAATTTCTACATCAACGGCCGTTACATCCTGCAACCGGAAATATTTGACATCCTGCAAACACAGGAACGTGGTGCCGGCAATGAGATCCAGTTGACCGACGGAATGCTGACCTTGGCTAAGTCCCAGGATTTCTCCGCATATCATTTTCGCGGTGAGACTTTCGACTGTGGTGCCAAGGATGGGTTTATCCTTGCAAATCTGGCATTTGCACTTCAGCGGTCAGACATTCGCCCCGCGATCGAAGGGCCACTGAAGGACATGGTTGCCCGACTCAATTGACGCGCCGCCTGCCGGGTACGAAAGGCAGCGGGGGTCCCACGCTGTTGCCTTTTATCTTCGCAAAGTGACACCCAATCCGGCTCGCCAGGTTGCGGTGTCGCCACTGTCGCGGTCGGTCCACTCATACTCGGCGTCCGCAGTCAGATCGATATAGGGATTGAGCATCCATGTAAGGCCGGAACCAATAAGCCATGTCGTTTCACGGTAGTTGGTCGCAAAATCCCGAAATGTGGAACCGCCAGTCAATCTTCCAACGAGGTTGTGACGCAATTGATGGGTAACAGTTGTCGTGACGTTGTACTCGGCCCAGCCGCTTTCGCCCGGCGCAGTGGAATCCTGGAGAGTTGTAAGAAGGGCAAGTTCGACATCGGTGCCGCGTTGCGGTGACCAGTGGACCCGTCCGTCCAGAGTGATCGCATCCAGCGTTTCCAGCCGCCAGTCATCGTAATCAACCTTCGCATAGCCTAGGGCCAGTTCGCCGCGAAGCTTCTCACTCAGGTCGACTTCCACTCCGGTACGTGCGGATGCCATCCAGGATGAGCGCTGGTAGCCACCGGAATCGCGCGTTTCATCATATCGTGTCCTGCCACCGCCTACCTCAACAAATGGGATCAGTGCAGGAGAAATCTCGTAACCAAGTCGCAGTCTTCCATCGACTGCTGTTCGATCCCTGTCAGCTAGATCAAGCTGGCTGCCATCCTGCAATTCGGCATTTGTGTAGATTTCCCGGGTAACACCGATGCCAGCACGGCCATGAACGATCCCGGTACTGCGCTCAAGTGTCAAGCGGCCGCCAAATTGATGCACCCCCGATTGGGCCGCGGCTCCGCCAATAGCGTTCGGATCATTAGTGTCTTCCCGTTCAAAGCTGTAATCTCCAGAAAAATTCGCGATTGTATCATCCGCGAGGTCCAGCCGCAGGTTTGTTTCGACCTGACCTTCTGGTTCGAATCGATTGTCGCTTCCAAAATTACGCTCAAACGTACCTTCGCCCGTTACAGAGAGTTCGTGGCGGGACCAGTCGGAGACAAGGCTACCGCGTATGCTGGTTGTCAGGTAATTGCGACTGGTTTTCGTGTCGCCGGTCCGGATTGTTTCCCGGTTAACTGACTGGCTTGTAGTCGACCGCAGGATGAATGTGCCAAGCCTGATACCGGTAGGGTCGCTGGAAACAAGGGAAGCATCATTCAATGGTTCGCCTCCCATGGTGTCGGCAAATCCGACAGTTTGAGGCTGATTGAGGTCTGCCGTATAGTCGGGTTCTCCATTCACAAATCCGTGCGATTCGCTCTCGGCGTTCTCGCTGATATTTACGGTGGTCGAAAGCTCGTTCGTTGCATCAACAGCAAGCCCTGTCGGAGAACTGTGGATAGTGTCGTATCGGGTGGGTGTTGTCGGCTCGAGCGTCTGGGCGTGGACTTGTGGCGCAATAGCCAACGGGGAACAAGACAACAGGAGCGTGAGCACCTGCCAGCGCGAAGCGTGCCTTCCGCCATGCTTGTCCATTCCTGTCATTTGTGGTCCGGGTCCTCGGGTTATAGTGCGAAAGTAAAGCCTTGTGGTTAACAGTTGGTTCTTTGAGGCCGTTTGCAGGGTCTTGATGTGATGGACTTCAACAAGCAAAAGCGATACATGCCGACCATGAACAAGACAGTGTCGCAGGCATCTGAAATGCAGGTGGTAGAATCCGCGCTGCGGACAATCGGAATCGAAAAGCAGGGCCTCAGTTCGCTCGAACGTGCGCTACAGGACGGACTAGGCCAGACCTTTCGTCATGTGGTGGAACTGATCCTTGGACTCTCGGGCCGCGTTATCATCACCGGGGTCGGCAAGAGTGGGCATGTCGGTGCTAAGATTGCCGCATCATTTGCATCTACCGGAACGCCGGCATCGTTCGTCCATGCAGCCGAGGCGGGGCATGGCGATCTAGGCATGATTTCTCGAGATGATGCGGTATTGGCTGTGTCCTGGAGTGGAGAGACGACCGAATTGCAAGCTATCGTGGCGTATTGCAAGCGATTCTCGATCCCGCTGATAGCATTGACGGCGGGTGAGGCGTCGACGCTTGCCCGCGAGGCGACCATCACCCTGCTCCTACCCAAGGAGCAGGAAGCTTGTCCGCATGGTCTGGCGCCAACAACATCGACACTGATGCAGCTTTCCCTGGGGGATGCACTCGCCGTGGCCCTCCTTGAGGCCCGTGGGTTCACTGCACTTGATTTCGGTGTCTTCCACCCCGGCGGCAAGCTCGGTGCCATGCTGAGCCATATCGGTGACATAATGCATACCGGTGAAAGTATGCCGTTGGTTGCAAAGGGTACGCCCTTGCCTGCGGCGATCATGATCTTGTCGCAAAAGAAATTTGGATGTGTGGGCATCGTCGAAAGTGATGGCCGTCTTTGCGGGATTGTTACCGACGGTGATCTGGCGCGTGGACTGAATCTCAATCTCAGCGCTATGATGGTTGATGAAATCATGACGCGCGAGCCGAAGACCGTAAGCCAACAGACGCTGGCAACTACGGCAATGGCCTTGCTGAATCAACATAACATCTCTGCGCTGTTCGTCACTGATGAAAACAGGCTGCCGGTTGGCGTTGTCCATTTCCATGACCTTTTGCGTGTCGGCGTTGCCTGATCAGGCGACATCAACGTGAAGATCACGCCCTTCTGCTGCGACGACCTTTACCTGTGTGCCGGCCGGTAGGTTAGGCCCCATCACGGGCCACCATGTGTCATCCAGACGGATACGGCCACGACCCTCACTGATCGGCTCATGTAAGGTAGCGGTACGGCCAATCAGGCTCTTACCACGCCTGTTGAGATACGGCTGATCGCTCGTCACATTCTTCCCATAGAAGCGTCGTCCGGCAAGTGCAAAGACAACTGCAAGGATGGCAAACAGGAGAAACTGTAACTGCCACGCCCAGAAGGCGGCATTCCAGAAAAGGAGTGACAATGCGCCAACGATGAGTGCTGCTGCGCCAATCCAGATCAGGAAGACGCCGGGTGCCACAAGTTCAGCCGCTAGAAGGAGGATGCCAAAGATCCACCAGCTCCAGGGGCCAAGATCGGAGATGACAGATTTCAGCACGGGCTCATATCTCGCTGCGCGGTGCAAACGGGTTGACGGGTGGGGTCGTACGGGATGGCGCTGGCGATCCAGGCCGTGGCGCGGATACCGATGCGGAACCATCCCCACCACCAAAGACTTCGCGGGCTATGGCTCCGATGCCGCCAAGCGAGCCGATCAGCGATGTTGCTTCCATCGGCATCAGGACAATCTTCGAATTAGGTGCCTTGCCGATCTCGGCCAATGCTTCCGTGTACTTTTGAGCGACGAAATAGTTGATTGCCTGAACATCACCAATGGCGATCGCCTGTGATACTGATTGCGTTGCCTTTGCTTCCGCATCAGCGAGGCGTTCACGGGCTTCGGCTTCGCGGAAAGCTGCCTCCCGCTGGCCCTCCGCCTGAAGAACTGCGGCCTGTTTGGCACCCTCAGCTCTCAATATCTGTGCATTACGGGCACCTTCGGCTTCCAGAACTTGAGCGCGCTTTTCGCGCTCTGCCTTCATCTGTCGACCCATTGCTTCAACAAGGTCTGCCGGCGGCTGGATATCCTTGATCTCCACACGTGTTACCTTGATGCCCCAAGGTCCGACGGCCTCATCAACGACGCGCAACAGCTTTTCGTTGATGACTTCTCGGTTGGACAGAAGTTCGTCAAGGTCCATGGAGCCCATGACTGATCGGATGTTCGTCATGGTCAGGTTTTGGATAGCATTGTTCAGATTGGAAATCTGGTACGCTGCCTGCGCCGGATTGAGAACCTGATAGAAGGCCACCGCATCGGCAGAGACGCTGGCGTTGTCCTTGGTGATGACTTCCTGAGTGGGAATATCCAGGACCTGTTCCATGACATTCATCCGTGCGCCGATGCGCTCGATGAATGGTGTAATCAGATTTAGTCCAGGATCAAGGGTACGGGTGTAGCGGCCAAACCGTTCAACTGTGTAGCGATATCCCTGCGGTACAGTCTTGATTGCTGCCAGCAATACAAGGATGACGAGAATAACGATGGCAATAACGACGATATCTAGGCCGCCAAGCATGGGGAAGTCTCCAACTCATTGTGGTAAGTCGGAAGTATCATGTTACCGAACCAGATGAAATGCCGGATCACACAGATTACGCTTCAGATCCAACCTTGAAGTTCCCGCCGGACGACCTTTTCGAGGACGTCCATGCCTTCTGGATCTGCATTGAGGCAGGGTATGTGCAAGAATTTTTCGCCACCATGGTCCTGGAAGATTTCACCGGCCTCGCCAGCAATTTCCTCGAGTGTTTCGAGACAGTCAGAGACAAATCCGGGATTGATAACTGCGATCCGCTTGATACCTTCATTGCCAAGCTTTTCCATCGTCTTGTCTGTGTACGGCTGCAACCATTCTTCCGGCCCGAACCGGGACTGGAAGGTCACCATGAAGCGATCCTCGGGTAACTTCAAGCGCTCGCGCAACAATCTGCCGGTCAGTTGGCAGTGATCATGATATGGATCACCCTGCCGGGAATAAGATTGCGGGATGCCGTGGAAGGATGCGACGAGAACTTCAGGCTCCCAATCCACTTTCCCCAACGCCTTATCAATCGAAATTGCCAGGGCGTCGATGTAATTGGGATCGTCGTGATAAGGTGGAACCGTGCGAACGGCCGGCTGCCAGCGCATCTTCATCAAGTGTTCAAAGGCCTTGTCGTTGACAGTTGCCGTCGTCGATGCAGAGTATTGTGGATAGAGTGGAAAGAGCAGGATCTTTTCGCACCCCTTCGCGTGCAGCCTCTCTATCCTCGATGCGATAGAGGGGTTTCCATAGCGCATCGCCCAGTCCACAACAACGTTGGGAAGGTCGTTGAGTGCCTCCGACATCAGATCCGACTGATCACGAGTGTATGTGCGCAGGTAACTCTCGTTCAGTTCGTTGTTCCAGATTGTCTCATAGGCCTTGCCAACCTTCTGGGGACGCTTGCTGAGGACAATGCCGTGAAGGATCGGGTACCAATAAAGCCGCGACCATTCGATGACACGGCGGTCTGAGAGAAACTCGGCGAGATAACGCCGCATCGACCAGTAATCAGTACCGTCAGGCGTTCCCAGGTTGACGAGAAGGACACCTACTTTCCCGCGTTGGACCTCCGGGTGTGCGGATGAATTATGGCTGGTTGCGTTCATCTTGAATCCAATGTCGATGCGTGACGGGCAAAGCCCGCGAGAAATCTTGTTCTATCTAGGAGTAAAGAACGGCCCGGGAAAGTCCCCAGGCCTCATCATGATGCGGACATATTGTCTTATCTTGCGGGCAGAACCAGTTCCTCACCGATCTCGAGACGGTTCGCATCGCGCAGGTTGTTGGCCTCTGCAATCTTTGTCCACAATCGTCCGTCCCCATATGTGGATGCGGCGATCTTCCACAGGCTCTCACCAGCAATGACAGTATGGGTTGACGGCGTGGATGAGGCTGTCTCTTTCGCAGTCGTTGTTTCGCCTGTGATCACCGGCGTTTCGCTCTCTGCCGACGCTGGGGCTGCAGGCTTCGCCGTCTCGGTCATTGAATCTGCTTCTGCGGCCTTTGTTGCATGCGTCATGTCGGTAATGCGGCCGTCGGTGTAGGGTTTGTAGGGATTGTTGGCAGTGATGTAGTCGGCGACGACCTGCTCGAGGTTCGGGCCGAAGTCGTATGGATTGATCGCCTTGTCGGCAAAGATTGCGTAGCCATCGCCGCCACCACGTACATAGTTGTTCGTAACCACACCGTAAGTCTTTTCCGGGTTAAGCGGCACATATGCGTCAACTTCCCATACCTGCACGTTGGACACTCTGTTGCCAGCTGGTCTTGATGCGTCGAATGCGTATTTCATACCCGAAACCTGCGGAAAACGTCCGGCACCTTCTTCAATCTGACCGACGCCATTTTCCAATGCAACAAGCAGGTCGGATCCCTTAAGCTGGAATGTTGCAACTGTGTTCTGGAACGGCAGGACCGTCAGAACCTCACCCATTGTTATATCACCGGCATCGATTGATGCGCGCAAACCTCCGCTATTGGCGATTGAGATGGTCACGCCTTGATCCTTCACTCTTTCGAGTTGCGCATCAG
>JAEWDP010000167.1 GCA_023390055.1 Pseudomonadota bacterium
CCGCCATCCTTGTAGCGCTGCAGGCGAACACCCTTGCCGCGCGTCATCTCGGGAAGCTGCACGAGCGGGAAGATCACCATCTTGCGGTTCTCGCCGACCACCGCGACATGATCGCCGGTCACGGGAACAACCAGTTTTGCCTCGTCCGGCATGTTGACATTCATGACCTGCTTGCCCTTGCGGGTATTGGCGGTCATCTCGCTTTCAAGGACGACGAATCCGTTGCCGGCGCCCGACGCGAGTATCAGCCGGCGCGAAGGATCGTGGACAAAAGCCGTCAGGACATCCTGGTCATTTTCCATATCGACCATGATGCGGATCGGCTCACCGTGACCGCGTCCGCCGGGCAATTTGTCCGCACCCAGTGTATAGGCCTTGCCGCCAGTCGTGACGAGAAGAAGCTTGTCGGTCGTCTGTGCCGGGAACGCCAGCTTCAGGCTGTCTCCTTCCTTGAAGGAAAGAGACGCAGTATCCGCAATATGTCCCTTGAGCGTACGGATCCAGCCCTTTTGGGAAATAACGACGGTGATCGGCTCCTTCTCGATCATGGCCTGCTGGATGGCCTCAAGGTCCGCGTCCGGAGCCTGTGCAAATTGCGTGCGGCGACGACCGAGTTCCGTTGCCTTGGCAAACTTCTTCTTGACGTCCTGGATCTCCCACGACACCGTCTGCCACAGCTTGTCGTCGGAGGCCAAAAGCGCCTCGATATCCGCCTTTTCCTGCGTCAGCGCATCAAATTCCTTACGGATTTCGAATTCTTCCAGCTTGCGCAGATTGCGCAAACGCATGTTGAGGATCGACTCAGCCTGGAGATCCGTGAGATCCCATCTGGCAATCATGACCTGCTTGGGCTCGTCTTCTTCCCGAATGATCCGAATGACCTCATCGAGGTTCAGATAGGCGACCAAAAGGCCGCCGAGGATTTCGAGGCGCCTGTCGATTGCGGCCAGACGAAATTTCGAACGGCGAATGAGAACGTCCTTGCGGTGGCCGAGCCACTCCAGCAGGATATCGTTGAGCGCCATGACCTTGGGGACCTTGCCCATGGACAAAACGTTCATGTTGAGCGGGAAACGGTTCTCCAGATCCGTCAGCTTGAAAAGCGATTCCATCAACAGCGTCGCATCGACCGAACGGCTCTTCGGGACAAGAACGATACGGACATCTTCGGCCGATTCGTCGCGGATATCTTCCAGAAGCGGTAGCTTGCGCGCCAAAAGCAGTTCTGCAATCTTTTCGATCAGCCTGGATTTTTGGACCTGATAAGGGATCTCGCTAACAATGATCTGGTAACCGCCGCGGCCAAGATCTTCCGTCTCCCATCGGGCACGCACACGAAAGCCGCCACGGCCCGTCTTGTAGCTTTCAATGATCTGTTCACGGGTATCGATAATGATGCCGCCAGTTGGCAAGTCGGGCCCTGGTACGAATTCCACCAGCTTTTCCACCGTGGCATTCGGATGCTTGATCAGATGCAGCGCCGCGTCGCAGAGTTCGTGAACATTGTGTGGCGGAATGGACGTCGCCATACCCACTGCAATACCGGTCGCACCATTTGCCAGGAGGTTTGGAAAGGCGCCGGGCAGGACGACGGGTTCATCGTCCTCTTCGTTATAGGTGGGACGAAAGTCCACTGCATCCTGATCAATGCCCTCCAGGAGCAGCATTGCCGCATCTGTCATTCGGGCTTCGGTGTAGCGCATGGCCGCAGGGCTGTCGCCATCGATGTTGCCGAAATTCCCCTGCCCGTCGACCAACGGATAGCGAATGGCAAAATCCTGCGCCAGGCGCGCCATTGCATCATAGATGGAGGCATCACCATGGGGATGAAACTTACCCATGACGTCACCGACAATACGGGCGCATTTCTTGAAGGCGGCGTTCGGACGCACACCCATCTCGCTCATGGCATGAACTATTCGACGGTGAACTGGCTTGAGGCCATCACGAACATCGGGCAGTGCGCGGTGCATGATTGTCGACAGTGCATAGGCCAGGTAGCGCTCCTCGAGCGCAGCCTTCAGGTCGACCGGTAGAATGTGATCGCCGCCTTCGCCGTTTGACGGCGGTGTAAGATTTTGTCCCATGGGTCTTGACTAGCCGAAACAGCCTGTCTCGGCAAGAAATGCGGATCAACTGTCTGTGGTTAACATCAGTCATGCGACACTTGGCCGGTGGCCGGCTGCCCATTGCGCCTGAAAGGCGACCTCACTTTTGTCGTTGAGCCCGTCTGTCGCCGCATGCAAGGTGTTTTGACTTAGCCATTGCCTGCAATAAAAACATGGACGTTTGGCGGGTGCCACCTATAACTGGCCGGGATGAAACATGCGGGCGCCAGCCCAAAGGAGGATTTGATGATGTTACAGGCAGGCAGGACGCGGTTTGTCGTCGCCACAGCAGCGTTGCTGCTAACGACGGGACCGGCCTTTTCGCTCGATGGCGCCGACCTCATTGCCAAGATCAATGCGGCAATCAGCCCGTCCGGCACCCCGCTTGCTGTCCAGACGATCGATGTTCGCGGGTCGACCATCAGATTGCGCGGCACAACATTCACGCCAATGCCCGGCGAGCCCCCCATCAACATAGGAGAGATCACGCTTGATGGCGTGGAAGCCAGTGGCAATGGCTACTTCATCGAAACGGTAAGCTTTCCCAATATTGATGCTGTCGAGGACAAGACACACGTCTCGATTGCCGACATCGTCATGAGCAATGTCTCGGTGCCGGCAGATACGACAGGTGATACGCTTGCATCGATGCTGCTCTATGAAGAGGCATCGACAGGACCGGTAACGGTCGCTGTCGACGGCAAGACGATGTTCTCCGTTGCTTCATCGAGTACCACGACAGAGATTGCCGACGACATGTCGAATGTGGGCTTCGTGGTCGAGGTCAACGATATGCAATCCGATCTTTCCACAATCGAGGACAGCAAAGCGCGCGAGACCGTCGAGGCTCTCGGCCTGACATCGATCAACGGCAACATGGCAATGTCGGGCAATTGGGAGGCGGCAAATGGCATGATCAATATCGATGAATATGCACTCGACCTCGACAATGTCGGCAGGCTCGCTTTTGCGTTCAGCATTTCGGGCTACACAATGGATTTCATCAGGGCGGCCCAGGAGGCCGGCAAGTCGATGGAGACCAATGCCAGCCAGGAAAGCAGGGAAGCAGCAGGGCTCGCCATGCTGGGGCTGATGCAACGACTGACATTCAACAGTGCTCAAATCAGCTTCGATGATGACGGCATCACCGGCCGCGCCCTAGACTATACGGGCAAGCAACAGGGCATGTCTGGCGAGCAGATGGCACAGATGGTGAAGGCCATGGCACCGCTGATGCTCGCGCAGTACAATGTACCGGCATTGCAAAACATGGTCAGTGAAGCCGTCAACACCTTCATCGACAACCCCGGTAATCTTGTCATCACGGCAGAGCCGTCCAAGCCTGTGCCCTTCCCGATGATCATGGGAGCGGCGATGGGGGCACCGACCACCTTGCCGGAAGTGCTGGGTGTCACCGTCAAGGCTAATAGCAGCCCGTAACGAACAGCCAGGCTGGCGCACAAACGAAGAAGGGCCCGCAGTTCATTCTGGCTGCGGGCCCTTCTTTTGGGATCAGTGACCGGCGGGCGCGACCTGGCGGGCCTCGTCCTTGTCATGAAGCGCAAACCTGTCGATCATGTTGGCACTTGCCTCATTGACGCCGTGCAGTTCAACGTCCACCCCGTGACGCCGAAATTTGAGTACGACGTCGTCGATGGCGCCAACAGCGGAGATGTCCCAGAGGTGGGCCTTGCTGACATCAATCGTTACGCGTTCCAGCGGCTCTGAAAAATCAAACGCCTTTATGAAGCTTTCCGTCGAGGCAAAGAATATCTCTCCCTTGACGCGGTATGTACGCTCTGTTGCGTCGGCATTGACCTGTGAGCGAACTTCGAAGAGGCGCGACACCTTGCCGGCAAAAAAGACGCCTGAAAGGAGAACGCCGACAAGAACACCTTTGGCAAGGTCATGGGTCGCGACCACCGTCACGACGGTTGCCAGCATCACGATCGATGACGGCAGCGGATTGCGGCGCAGGTCAAGCAGCGAGCGCCAGGAGAAGGTCCCGATCGATACCATGATCATGACTGCGACCAGTGCTGCCATGGGAATGATGCGGACAATGTCGTCCAGAACAAGGATGAGAAAGAGCAGGAAAGCTCCGGCAACGAATGTCGAAAGACGACCGCGACCGCCTGAGGCCACATTGATCCCCGATTGTCCGATCATGGCGCAACCACCCATCCCGCCGATCAGACCGGACGCAATATTGCTGACCCCCTGACCTACGCATTCCTGGCTCTTGTTGGAGTTCGTATCGGTCAACTCGTCAACGATCTTGGCCGTCAACAGGGATTCCAGAAGACCGACCGCAGCCAGGGCAAGCGAGTACGGAAAAATGATCTGGAGCGTCTCGAGGGTCAAGGGGACGCTCGGCAATGCAAAGACCGGCAATGTCGATGGCAGTTCACCGAGGTCACCAACCGTTCGGATGTCCAGTCCGCAATAGACGGCAATCAGGGTAAGGACCGCAATCGCAACCAGAGGCGACGGTATCGCACGCGTCACCAGAGGAAAGAGATAGATGATGCCAAGCCCTGCAGCAATCATCACATAGGTTTCTACGGGCACACCGATGAGCTCTGGCAACTGTGCCATGAAGATCAGGATCGCGAGAGAATTGACAAATCCGGTCATTACCGACTTGGACACAAAGCGCATGACCCTGCCAAGTCGCGCCATGCCGGCAAGAATCTGCAGCAGCCCCATAAGAAGCGTTGCGGCAAACAGGTATTGCAGGCCATGGTCGCGCACAAGCGTGACCATCAAGACCGCAGTTGCGGCCGTGGCAGCAGAAATCATTCCCGGCCGACCGCCGACAAAGGCTGAAACACAGGCAATGGCAAAGGAGGCATAAAGGCCAACCTTGGGATCAACGCCGGCAATGACGGAAAAGCCGATGGCTTCCGGAATGAGGGCCAGCGCGACGACGATGCCGGACAGGATATCGGCACGGATGTTGGAGAACCATTCGCGCTTATAGGATGTAAGATTGATCATCTGGAACATTTCGCAGGGCAAGCGGCGACCGGAACACTGGTTTCGGCCTTGGGAGGGCATTGCTTTGGATTATCCGGCGGATTGGCGGCCGGAAGAGCCACCCGGGAATTTCACCCGAGTCCTTGTGATGGCCGCTCTATAGCCATTTGGTCCGGGGAGTGCAATTGACGATCGTCGCGCCGGAGCGGGACAAGCCAACCGAAAGAAGCGAATGGCGGCCGAACGCCGCCATCCAGATTATCGATCCTTGAAGGGCGCGTTCAATCCTTTTTGGACGGAATGACCCTCAGTGCCAGTTCACGCAATTGCGTCGGTGTCGCAGGAGCCGGCGCATTCATCAGAAGATCCTGTGCCTGCTGGTTCATCGGGAAGAGCGTTATCTCGCGCAGGTTCTTGGCACCTGTCAGCAACATGACGATCCGGTCGACACCGGCGGCCATGCCACCATGCGGCGGAGCGCCATACTGGAATGCACGATAGAGCCCGCCGAAACGGTCTTCGACATCGGCCTGACTGAGACCCACCTTCTCGAAGGCCCGGACCATCAGCTCCGGCGACTGGTTACGGATCGAACCGGACGCAATTTCAAAGCCGTTGCACACAAGGTCGTACTGAAATGCCTTGATCGTCAACGGGTCCTGCTTTTCCAGCGCATCGAGACCGCCTTGCGGCATCGAGAACGGATTGTGGGCAAAATCGACCTTCTTTTCGTCCTCATTCCATTCGAAGAACGGAAAATCGACAATCCAGCAAAGCGCGAAACGGTCCTTATCGACCAGGTTCAGTTCTTCGGCCGCGCGGCTACGGGCTTCGCCGGCGAACCTGTGGAACTTGTCCGGCTCGCCTGCGACGAAGAAGCAGGCGTCACCATCATCGAGACCAAGCTGGGCGCGGATCGCATTGGTACGTTCTTCACCGATGTTCTTGGCAAGCGGACCTGCCCCTTCGACGTTGTCGCCTTCCTTGCGCCAGAAGATGTAACCAAGGCCAGGCTGGCCCTGGCCCTGCGCCCAGGAGTTCATGCGGTCGCAAAAAGCACGCGAGCCACCGGTCTTGGCCGGAATTGCCCAGACTTCGACCTTCGGATTGGATGCAATCATGTTGGCGAAGACCTTGAAACCGGAACCGGCGAAATGCTCGGTGACGGCTTCCATGACGATCGGGTTGCGCAGATCCGGCTTGTCGGAACCGTATTTGCGGATTGCGTCGTCATAAGGAATGCGCGGGAACTCGGCAGTTACGGGCTTGCCCTCGGCAAACTCCTCGAAGATCCCACGCATGACCGGTTCCATTGTCTGCCAGACATCTTCCTGGGTGACGAAACTCATCTCCAGATCGAGTTGATAGAACTCGCCCGGAAGGCGATCGGCGCGCGGATCTTCATCACGGAAACACGGAGCGATCTGGAAATAGCGATCGAAACCCGCCACCATCAGCAGCTGTTTGTATTGCTGCGGTGCCTGCGGCAGGGCAAAGAACTTGCCCTCATGGATACGGCTTGGCACGAGAAAATCGCGCGCACCTTCCGGTGAGGATGCGGTCAATATCGGCGTGGAATATTCCGTAAAGCCGATATTGGCCATTTCGCGACGCATTGCTG
>JAEWDP010000025.1 GCA_023390055.1 Pseudomonadota bacterium
CATCGACAGGAAGATCATTCCCATGCGCGGTGGGACGGACGGGGCAGCACTTTCAGCCAGAGGTCTGCCGACACCGAACTTCTTCACCGGAGCCTATAACTTCCACTCGCGTTTCGAATTTCTGCCCGTGCCCGCGTTTGAAAAGTCGTATCAGGTGGCATGCAGGATCTGTCAGTTGGTGGGGGCTGCACAATGATGTGGCTCTACATTGCAGCTACACAGCATGATCATAGATCGTATTTCACTGAAACAGGAGGGTGGCCTTTGCCTACCTCCAATCTTGCAGCTGTCTTTAGTGTCTTGTGCAACGCCTAATATAACCCTATATTGGGATGAATTGATAAAGGAGCTGCACATGCCCCAAACCCAGAATTTGACGCTAAGCGAGGCAGGATATGTCTTGGGCCGAACGCCGGCGATGCTCAACAAGGCGGTCGACACAGGTATCATTTTCGCCCGGCAAAAGAAGGTGGGCAACTTGGTTCAGAGGCTCCTTGGACCCGCCGAACTTCGATTTCTGCGGCTTGCTCATGAACTCGATAAGGATCTCACGCCAGCGGGGCGGCGCCGGCTCTATGGTGCTCTGCGTAAACTACCTAAAGATGCTCACAAGCTCCAACTCGGCAAACTCGAACTCGATCTTGCACAAATCGATACTGACCTTAAGGACCGAATGGCGAGACTTGAGACGGTCAGAGGCCGGATTGACAGCAAGAGCGATCGAGCCGAGGCGGTTATCCGCGGAACGACCATTTCGGCGTACTTGATCGCGGCGTTGACACGCGATGAGGGGGTCGATGCGGTCCTTGCAGATTTTCCTTCCATAACGCGGGACCAGGCGGAAGCGGCAGTCGAGTATGCTAAGGCATACCCAAAGCGGGGGCGTCCCTACCCAACGAAGAGCCTGAAGACCACTTTGGCCGCTTTGGCTGATGCTGGTGCGTTCGATGACGACGGTGATCTTGGTGAGGTCGGACCAAGGGCCATTCCGTGACTCTTTATTTGCTTGATGAAAATGTTCTCCGTGAACTCAAGCATGGCGGGCACAAGAACGTGCATCAATGGATCACGACGGTCGATGACACGGACCTTCGGCTGAGTGTCGCGACGCTATTCGAAAAGCGTCGGGGAGCCGAAGCATTGATGAAGCGTGAACCGGAACGCGCTCAGAGGATCCTAGATGGTATCGAGGCGCTGGAAAAATCGTTCTCCGATCGCATCATTCCGATTGATGGGCAGGTCGTCGCAGAATGGACGCGCCTGCTCGGCACGAAGAACAAGGACAGGTGGGACGTTGCTCTTGCCGCGACCGCCCGCGTCCACGGTCTTGTGGTTGTGACGCGAAACGTCTCCGATTTCGCTGGGCGTGGCGTCAGGATACTTAATCCGTTCAAGTCGACGCCCGAGACTTCGGATGTTTAAGCGGTTGTGGGTCATTTGCTGTGCCGGGCATCACTTGGTGTGGCCAACCACTCCTGGATCGGCGTGAGGCGGGACTACAATCCAAAAGGTCCCGAACTATGCGAAGTTGTCTTCAAGCGCGCGAAGTATGCTCGAAAAGCCGCGGTCTTGATCATATAGCAAGCTGCGGTTGCCCCGGTGCTCCCGGTTGAATTCCGTAGCCGCGTGTTTCGCCGATAGCCACGTTACAACGATTATATCGGCATTCTCAGCCAATGCTCGAAGACGCACGGACCCGCCATGGTCAGCACTGCAATCAACCGTGGCGGTCGGCGCCATTTCCGCGATAGCTACTTTCGCCTGGCGACTTGATGTCTCTGTCCAAGAGTATATCGCGACCCGCAGTCCTTCCAGCCGTGTGCTGAAGTTGTCTGCCGGCGCCAAATCGACGTTCACACCGAATGTATCCAGCGACCACCCGGGTTCGCCGGCCAGACTTTTTACTGCGGTTCGCTGCAAGTTGCTCATGCGACCATAAAGGGAGGCCGCGCGGGCAAAAATGCCGTGAAGGAAAGCTTCGCGAGCTTTCGCGTCAGGAGCGCTCGCCCTCATGGATCCTTCGATGGTATCCAACACCCAGTAGATCATGTCCACGCCAAACGCTTGGCCGGCTAGCTGATCGATGTCTGCAATGAGAGACCTATACTCCGCGCTGCTTAGGGCAGCGCCTCTGTGACCGTCGGCTATTCGGAGAAACCGGTTGTGAACTCGTCGAACAGGCCGGAGCCGATGCCGACAATCACGGCCAGCACCAGTATCTTGACGCCGGAGGCAACGATGTTGCCGAGCACTTTTCGGCGAGGAAGGACGTCTTGTTGAACAGCGCGAAGGGGATCATGACGAAGCCCGCAAGGGTCGTCAGCTTGAACTCGATCAGCGTGACAAAAATCTGGATGGCGAGGATGAAGAAGGCATCATCCAGGAACATGGTCGGAGGGAATCGCGCCGCGATTACCCCATGTTCAGTAATTCACGGATAGACCGATTGCGCGGATTTCAGACGCGCATTGACTCCCCGACCGTCGTGACCGTGACAGCTACAAGGCCACCTCTCTCTCACGCTCCCTGCCTGCCCACGTTTAACCGAACATTCTATATATTCTGAAAACTACCAAACGAGGATCAACCAATGAAAGAATTTGCCGCCGCTGATCTGACCCGCAAGACGGGTGACCTGTTCGAAGCTGCGACCATCTCACCGGTCGCGATCACCAAACACAGGAAGCCCCGTTACGTCATCATGTCGATGGAACGCTATGAGAGCCTGACCCATGGGGGGACACGCGCCGCGCATTCCGCCTCGATGACCTCAATGACCGAGAGGCCGACAAGTTGATCGGACACCTGCAGAACAGCATAGACAATGACTGATCCCGCGCCAAGTCTTGGCGACGTGTGGCTGTATCCCTTCCTATGGACCCGTGAAGCGGCCCACGGGGCAACCAAAGGCCGAACGGATCGGCCCGTCGTCCTGGCGCTGCTCGTGCGCAACCGAAACGACGAGCTGGTTTTGCTCATGGTGCCGATCACCGGCATCCATCCGATCGTTACGCCATTGAGATTCCCGAAATCGAAAAGCGCCGGGCGGGCCTTGATACCCATATGCGACTTTGGATTGTCGCCAACGAGGTGAACGAAGATATCCCCGCGCGCAGCTTCTATTTCGAGTCCGGCAATCGGATCGGCAAATTCAGCGGTCCATTCACCAAGCAGGTGGAAACCGTCATGATCGAATCGCTCAAGGCAAGACGCCTACAGCGAACCGGCCGGGGTTGATCCATGCAGGACCGCGCCACCCCGCCCCAGCCGTTAATCGTCTCGATCAATTGTGTGCTTACGCACGAACATCTCGCAACTTTGTCGTCTTGAAGCGAAGCCCCTCATCTCTACCGTTTTTAGGAATGAACTCGATATCGAAGCCGCCGCCCCGGTTTATTTTCACGAACTGGCGTGCTGCAAGCCAGCGATCAACTCAATAATCCCGTCGGTCCGATCTTTGGTCAACGCAGCCTCACTGGAATCCGCCCAACTCCTGCGTCGGCGGCGGCCAGGGCAGCCCACACCTCGTTGATCGGCAAGGGCGTCAAAGGATGAAGCACAGGTGCGACGACTTCTGGCCGTTGCTGTGTCGACAACTTTGTCCTAGCCGATAAACGGTTGCAGTCGCGAACCCAAAAATGCCGTTCAAACCTTTGCTGCGGAAGCGACATAGTTTTGAAGCTCATCGAGCAATACATCATAAAATTCCCGCGCGATTCCGGAGAGTGGTCGCACATTCGAGGTAATGACCTCGAGCGGTTCGACAATGCGCGGGAGAAATGGCAGGAGACGGACATTCGGCAGGTTGAACGTATCGGAAAAGTGCCCGCAGTTAAGGCCATCGACCAACGTTACCCCCATGCCCAGATCGACAAAAGATAGGGCATGAATTGTCGTATGCACTTCAATGATACGATTGAATTCCAGCTCCCGGTTTTCATACGCCATCTTGATGGCCTTGGTCGTCACATTTTCGGAGTCCAACGTAATCCAGGGCGCAAATCCGATGTCTTCGGGCGTAACCACATCAAGCTTCGCCGTTGGATGATCCTTGTGCACCGCAATCTGGCAAGGCAGGTCCATCGCAACGGATTCATGACTGAACGAGCTTTGTGATTTGTCCACCAGCCCAATCTGGTATTGACCGGAAGAAACGCCCTGGCGGATCACCGAACACCCGGCGTGATGCATGCTGACCTGCACGCCCGGATATTTCTCGATGTATTTCGCGATCAGTTCAGGCAGGAAGCGGTAGGTCGGGCCAAAAATACTGCAGATACGCAAACGCCCGGCCTTGTTGTTTTTGGCGGCCTTCAGGCTCTCTTCCAGGTGATTGAGGCTTTGAAGCAGAGCATAGACCTCATCATGCAGAAAATGTGCTTCATCCGTTGGAATCAATTTGCCATTGCTGCGCACGAACAGCTTGTAGCCAATCTCATTTTCAAAATTGGAGAGCATCTTGCTTGCTGCCGGTTGACTGACGAAGCTGCGTTCGGCGGCACGCGTAATGCTGCCGGTCACAAAAACCTCATGAAAAATCCGGAAGCGTTTTACATTCATTCCCATAACCCCAAGTTATAGAGCCATCAACAACATTCAATACCATTATTCCCATGACTGGACTAGGGTCGGAGAAGCAACCCCTTCAGGGTGTGCAACACGTTGTTATGAGATATGACATCGACAGTTGCTCCCAATCGAGGGTTGCGGGAACAAAAGAACAAAAGTTCTAAACAGGGATATACCATGAACAGAATGATGACGACGGTCGCGACAGGTGTCGCTCTGATCCTTTCACAGCTGGCGCTCGGTTCGACTGCGCAGGCACGGGAAGGTGGCTCCACACTCGACCAGGTCAAGCAACGCGGCCATCTGACTTGTGTGATCGGCAACTCCTTCCCCGGTTTCTACAGCCTTGACAAGGAAGGTGAATGGCAGGGCATGGATGTGGACATGTGCCGCGGTGTTGCTGCCGCCGTCTTCGGAGACGCCTCCAAGGTCAAGTTCATCCCTGTGCAATGGGCACAGAGCTTCACCACCATCAAGAGTGGCGAAGGCGACATGATGTCCAAGGGCATGACCTGGACGCTATCACGAGACACCACCCAGGGCGTCGATTTCCTTGATACCTATTTCTATGACGGTCAGGGCTTCATGGTCCGCAAGGATCTTGGCGTAACCTCGGTCAAGGACCTGAAGGGGGCAACTGTCTGCGTTTTGACCGGCACATCAAGCGAACTGAACCTTGCCGACTACAGCCGCACCCACGGACTTGATCTGAAGGCTGTCGTGTTTGATGATTCGGCTGTGCGCAACACCGCCTTCTTCAATGACAACTGCGACGCATTGACCAACGACAAGTCGGGCCTTGCCGCACAACGTCAGGCGGCACCAAACCCTGGCGACTATATCGTTCTGCCTGAAACCATTTCCAAGGAGGCCCTCTCCTTCGCGGTGACGCAGAATGACAGCGAGTGGGCCAACATCATCAAGTGGACTTTCCAGGCGATGGTGGCCGCCGAGGAATTCGGAATCACATCAGAAAACGTCGACGAGATGCGCGACAGTTCGGCGAGCCCAGTGGTCCGCCGTATCCTCGGTGTGGAAGGCGATCTAAATGCCGGCCTGGGGTTATCCACGGACTGGGCCTATCAGGTGATCAAGAACGTCGGCAATTACGGCGAAATCTACGAACGCAATGTCGGGCCAGACAGTGTTCTTGGATTGGAACGCGAAGGTACGCTCAATGCCCTGTGGCTAAATGGCGGCCTGATGTACGCCAAGTCGTTCCGGTAATCAGGCTCACGCCTTATCAGGCAGACCATGAGTGTCTGCCTGATTTCCAAAACTTAGCACTGGTTATCCGGCATGGTCGAATATCCCACACAAGAACAGGCCATCAACGACGCATCATCCCGAAACAAGATGCAAAAAGGTCTGCTTCGCCATCTGTCCTTCCTCAATGGCGATACAATCCGCGGCAACGTCCTGCAGGGCGTGACACTTCTGATCGTGTTGTGCCTGCTTTTCTTTCTTTATTCCAATGCGGCACACAATTTTGAACGCCTGGGGATGATGTTCGGGTTCGACTTCCTCAAGTCGACAGCAGGCTTCGACATCAGCTGGACCCTGATACCCTACGACCCTTCGATGACCTATTGGCGGGTCTTCATGGTGGGGATCGTCAACACCCTTGTTCTGTCGTTCAGTGTCATTGTCTTTGGCACGATCATCGGCACAATTGTCGGCATATTGCGACTTTCATCCAATCCGCTCGTAGCACTCCTGGCACGGTCTTATGTCGAGGTGGTGCGCAATGTACCCTTGCTGATCCAGATCATCTTCTGGTTCACGGCAGTATTTTCCACCCTTCCCTCACCGCGTGGCAGCTATGCCATCGGGAACCTGTTTTTCCTCAACAACCGGGGGCTTTATTTTCCGGCTCCCAAGACTGACGGTGCTGCAGTCTGGTTCCTGGGTGGCGCCATCCTGTTTGTCGCCGCGGCCTGGCTCCTGCTTCGCAAATCGAAAATGGCCCGTACGGCACAGCATTCCCGGACCGGAATAATCCGTGCGGGATGGGCGTGCTGGGCGGCAGGTCTGGTCGTTGCTGCAATTGCGACGACCAACCTGGTTGAATGGTCTGTCCCTGCCTTGAGCGGCTTCAATCTTGAGGGCGGACAATATGTTCCGATCTCCTTTGGCGCAGCCTTTCTGGCCATGACCGTCTACAGGTCCGCTGCAATTGCCGAAAACGTCCGGGCAGGCATGCAGTCGATAGACAAGGGGCAGCAGGAAGCCGCAACCACGATCGGTTTTTCGAAGTTCCAGACCCTGCGTTTGATCACGATCCCCCAGGCGGTGCGTGCCATTATCCCGCCCCTGGCCAATTCGTGGCTGGTCGCTGTCAAGGATTCGTCCCTGGCTGTGGCCATCGGGTTTCCCGAACTTGTCTCTGTCTTCATGCAGACATCAATCAACCAGACAGGGCGCGCAATCGAAATCATCAGCATGGTGACGGGCTTCTACATCACGGTAAGCCTGATCATTTCCTATGTGCTCAATAAGTATAATGCCCGCGTGCAATACAAGGTCATGTAAATGAACACGGATGCACAACTGAAACAGTTCGTTCCCAAACCTGCTCGTCTGCCAAAAACCAATGACACGACGGCGTGGCACTGGCTTCGTACCCGTTGTTTCAACAGTATCGGCAACAGCTTGTTGACGGTGGCCGTGTTGGCCCTGTCCTATTATATCGTCAGCTACTTTCTAAACTGGGCTGTATTTGACGCCGTCTGGAGTGCTGATAGCCGTCGTGAATGCATGGACACAAGTCCCAACGGGGCCTGCTGGGCCGGTGTGATCACCTGGTTCAATGGCCTGATCTATGGCCGTTACCCGGGTGAAGAACAGTGGCGGGTCAATCTGGGGGTGATCCTCGCCGTCGCCTGGCTGCTACCCTTGTCATGCCGGACGATTTCCCACCGCAACCTGATCCTCGTCTCGTGGATCGCCCTTTTTCCGTTTCTTGGCGCCTGGCTGTTCCTTGGTGGTCGTTTCGGCGTGGAAACCGGGCTCGGGCACAGCATCTTTGCAAGCCTTGCCGCCGGTTTCATGGTGATGCTGTATGTGAATTGGGGGTTGGCGCTCGCACGCAAGCGAAGCCTGACAGACATTGCCTATCCGATCGCAGGCTTGTTTTCGTCCCGCCTGACCCACCTCGTCAGCATGCTTCTCGTCTGGATGGCGCTTAGCATTGCAATGGGCTTGGCCTTGATGCAGGTCGACCTGCATGAAGTCCCGATCCACCGTTGGGGCGGCTTGTTCCTGACGCTCATCATCGCCAGTTTCGCCATCACCATGTCGATCCCGATCGGGGTGCTTCTGGCACTGGGTCGCCGATCGACATTGCCGATCATTCACTGGCTGTCTCTGTCAATCATTGAACTGGTGCGGGCCATTCCGTTGATTGCCGTGCTCTTCATGGCCGTCACGTTGCTGCCGATCTTCCTGCCGAGTAACATGGAGCTGAACAAGCTCACCCAGGTCCTGTGCGCCGTCTGCCTGTTCGCCGGCGCCTATATGGCCGAAAACATCCGCGGTGGTTTGCAGGCCATCCCGCGCGGGCAGTATGAAGCAGCCAACACGCTGGGACTTGGATACTGGATGACAATGATATTGATCATCCTGCCCCAGGCGTTGCGCCTGATGATCCCCAATATCATGACGTCGTTTATCAGTATCCTGAAAGACACGACGCTGGTCTCCATCATCGGTCTGTTCGACATCATGCTGATGGCACGCAACATCGCCAACGACAAGGACTGGTTTGGCCTGCACACAGAACCGATCGTCATGATTTCGATCCTGTTCTTTGTTCTCTGCTACGGCATGTCGCAATACAGCATCAATCTGGAAAAGCGCCTGAAGGTGAACCGCCAATGAGTGAGGCAGATAGAGCAACCATCTCGCCAGGGCAGCATCAGGCCGCCATCCAGATTGACCAGATGAACAAATGGTACGGTAAACACCATGTTCTGCGCGATGTGTCACTGACCATTCAGGAAAAGGAAATCATGGTCGTCTGCGGTCCATCGGGGTCGGGAAAATCGACCCTGATCCGCTGCATGAACCAGTTGGAAGAATACCAGGAAGGCAAGATCACCGTTTTTGGGCATGAACTGCAACGCGACAAGCAAAGTCAAAAGTTCATTCATCAGACCATGGGAATGGTGTTTCAGAGCTTCAATCTGTTTCCCCATCTGACCGTGCTGGAAAACTGTACCCTTGGCCTGACCTGGCTACGCAAGAAGTCGGAAAGCGAAGCGCGTGAAATCGCGCTCTCCCTGCTTGATCGCGTAGGGATCAGTCAACTTGCGGATCGCTACCCCGGCCAGATTTCCGGAGGCCAGCAGCAACGTGTGGCAATCTCGCGATCGCTGGCGATGGAACCCAGGATCATGCTGTTCGACGAACCGACATCATCGCTCGACCCTGAAATGGTCAAGGAGGTACTCGACGTCATGGTCAATCTCGCCAAGTCTGGCATGACCATGGTCTGCGTAACACACGAAATGCAGTTCGCGCGGCAGGTGGCGGATCGGGTGGTGTTCATGGAAGACGGTGAAATCGTCGAAACGGGTCCACCAGAACAGGTATTGCTCAGTCCGCAATGGGACCGGACCAAGGCTTTTCTGGATCACATCCTCTAGCACCCACTTAGAATTTACATTCATAAAAGACGGAAAGTAATCGAAATGTTGGCAAAACATTTATCGACATACACGAACTCGCCCTATTGGATCGCCAATCCGGATGATGCCTGCCAATTCTCGACGTTCAGTCGCCACGATTTACCCTCCTCTGTCGATGTGGCCATCGTGGGGGGCGGGTTTACCGGGCTGTCGGCTGCAATCACCCTGGCGCGCGCCGGCATGTCGGTTGCCCTGTTCGAAGCAGGAGAACTTGGCAGCGGCGCAAGTACACGCAATGGCGGCATGCTGGGTCCAAGCTTTGGCAAGCTTGGTGTCCACGGGATGGAGCGTCAGTATGGCCGTGAACAGGTTCACGCCAGCATCAAGGAAAGCCTTGTGGCATTTGACTGGCTGGTGAACTTCATCCGCACTGAAAACATTGACTGCGACCTCACGATCTGCGGTCGCTTTCGCGGGGCAAGCCATCCCGACCATTATTCTGATCTTGTCACGCAGGCCGATGAACTGAGCAAGATTGTCGATTTCCCGGCAATTGAAGTCGGTCGCGAACATCAAAGGGAAGAAGTCGGCACAGACGCCTATTACGGCGGCCTTGTCTATCCTACGGACGGATGCGTTCAGCCGGCGAAACTCTTTACGGGCCTGTGTCAGATAGCCGTGCGTGATGGCGCAATGCTGCTTTCCAACTGCGCGGCGCGTTCCGTCGAAAGGCAGAACGGGAAATTTGATGTTCACCTTGATGACAAGAAGGTGACCGCAAGCCATGTGATCCTTGCAACCAACGGCTATACCGCTGGACCGTTCAACCGGTTCAAGCGCCGCCTCATACCCATCCGGTCTGCAATGATTGCCACAGAAGAATTGCCTGAAGAAGTGATCCGCCAGGTATCGCCGAAGTTGCGTTGTCACGGCGGCACCGAACGTCTTTCAGCCTATTACCGTCCATCACCAGATGGCAGGCGCATCCTGTTTGGCGGACGGGCCTTTGGCCGGGGCGACCAACCGCGTCAGTATGTTCCCTATCTGCAGGATTTCATGACGCGCCTTTTCCCTCAACTGGCAACGGCAAGGATCGATTATGCCTGGTCCGGCATGATTGCCTACACCTTTGATCACGTGCCCCACATCGGTGTGCTCGATGGCATTCATTATGCCATGGGCTATTGCGGATCAGGCGTTGGACGCTCGAACTATTTCGGTCGCAAGATTGCCCAAAAGGTACTGGGACTGGCCGAAGGAAGCACCACCTTCGACAAATACCCGTTCAAGAGCCGTCCATTTTATACCGGAACGCCCTGGTTCTTACCCGCAATCATGCGATGGCATGAATTTGCCGACAGGCGGGGCTGGTAGAACAGGAAACGTCCGGCAAGAAGCCGTCACGCCTCAGGCACCGGTGACACGCCAGATGACGTCGCCCACGTCGTCAGCCATCAACACCGCGCCGTCGGCGGCCAGCGCGACGCCAACCGGACGACCATAGGAGTATTTCTCGTCCGCCGACAGGAAATCGGTCAAAATCTCACGGGGCATTCCTTTGGGCTTGCCCCTCTCGAAGGCAACGAACGCCAGTTTGTAACCAGAGAGTTTGGAGCGGTTCCAAGAACCATGCTGGCCGATGGCCATTCCTGCCGGGAAACCCGGCAACGTTCCCTCAGGCAACCAGCAAAGCCCGAGCGACGCTGTATGTCCGCCCAGCGCATAATCAGGTTGCAGGGCTGCCGCGACCTTGGCATCGTCCTGCGGGACGCGATCGTCCACCACCCGGTCCCAGTAGCAATAGGGCCAGCCATAAAACCCGCCATCGGTGACCGAGGTCAGATAATCGGGCGGCGTCTCGTCGCCCAGACCATCCCGTTCATTGACAACCGTCCAGAGCATTCCTCCCTCCGGCTCCCACGCCATGCCCACAGGATTGCGCAAGCCACCGGCAAAAATGCGCGACTTCCCGGATGCGACATCATACTCGTGAATGCAGGCGCGGTTTTCCTCCGCTGCCATTCCCTCATCACCGATATTGGTCAGAGATCCCACGGCCACATAGAGCTTGGCACCGTCCTTGCTGGCGATCAGATTGCGCGTCCAATGCCCGCCAGGCACCAGATCCATCAGCTTTCTGGCCGGCTTTGTGATTTTCGTCGCGCCCGCCTCGTAAGGATAGGCCAGGAGCGCATCACTCGCCCCGACATAAAGCGTGTCCCCCACAAGCACGATGCCGAAGGGCTGCCTCACATTTTCAATATAGGCGTGACTTTCCTCGGCCACCCCGTCGCCGTCGGTATCGCGCAACAGCGTCACACGGTTGGGGCTGTCTCCGGTAGCACGCGCGCGCCGCATCGTGGCCGACATGGCGTGGTCGAACAATGTGCTCGGATTATCCGGCTCTCCCAGGGACTCTGCCACCAGAACATCGCCGTTGGGCAGGACATGCATATTGCGTGGATGCACCAGTCCCCGCGCAAAAGCGTTAACCTTCAGCCCGGTCGCGGCCGTCGGCTTGTGATCGCCCTCCCAGCCCCTGGCTGTCGGCATCTTCAGCGTCGGTATCTTGCCCTGCGGCCTGGCCACCGGAATAGCCGGTTCCGTGCCATAGACAGGCGGCCGCGGACCATCGCCAGAATGGCGAATGAGAACAGTCGCCTGGCCAACAAAGGCGATGAAGCGGGCAAATAGAGAAGGTTCAACCATGGGGCATCTCTGATAATGAGGGAGAGCAGGAAACGCGATGCTAAAGTCTTTGCTCCGCCAGAACCAGAGGCGCGCGGAAAATTATCAAAGTGATCCTCACCTCTCTCTTTATTCCGGCGGAGCAGAGACAAAATTGCAGGCATAACCCGAAGAATGGCGACCTTCGGGCACACGCACATGCTCTATCTTGTGCTCGGCGTGGCTTCTCGAACCCGTCGTTTTATTTACGGTCCCCCTCGATCCGGCCGCGAGAGAGGATTTCGTCGACCGGTGGCAATCCTGCTAGAACGTCTGCCGAAACATCGTCTGTTGCCGGGGCTGGACCCTCCCAGCCTGGATCTTCCGGCCGGCCAACCACGATCCGGCCAACCATTGCCGCCATCTCGTGGGGGATGCAGTAATAGTCGTAGACCCCGGGTACCTGCAGCACCACGTCTGCACTTTCTCCGGGCATCAGAAAACCGGTATCCCATGGTTTCGCCGCAGCAGGTATCCGTCGCAAACGATCATAATTGGCAGGATGATAGGCCGTGGCCGTGTGGCTGTTGCCTTTATCCCTGTTGACGAAGCGCAGCCTCGTTCCGGGCAGAACCGCCAGGCCATTTGGTGAAAACCATATACGTTCACCCCGCGCGGTCCCGCGCATCTCGATCACTTCGACCGATGCGGCCCGAAGTGGACGCGCAACGTGGAAGGCGGCGACAAGGCCGCCTCCCAACGCAAGAAATTGTCGGCGCTTGATCGTCATTCGGCCAGACGTCCCTTGGCGTCTGCGTCATGGTAGAGAACGACATGCGCATGCGGCTTGTCCACACCGGGATGGCCAGCATTATAGTAAATGTCGACATTACTGACCGTGTGCGACCCGATAGCCAGTCCGTCATAGCTTGTTCCGTTTTGAAGTTCCTCCAGCGGGGTCATGTAAATCGTGGCCGACAGGGTGCCGTCATGGTCATAGGCCAGGAACGGTCCAGCAGGCAGCGTCTCGGGATCGACGAACAATGTGCCGAGGCCAGGAATGAATTCCGGTAGTGGCAGCACGTCACTGACCTGCACATAGGGTTCTCCTGGAGGTGACGTCTTCAGGGCCTCTTCATCGTGGGCGAATGCAGGTGCGGCCACCAGCAGCGATGCGGTGACAAACAGAGATGGCAGGAATTTCATGGGATGTCCTTTCCAATTTTATCGAGGACCTTTTGCAGGCGCTCAAGCCATTGGATGTGACCATGCTCGAAATGTTCCCGGAACCGTCAACACGCCCGAAAGACAACGCCGGTCGATCGGCTGGGATCTCGCAGTTGTCGGATTTCTCCTTTGTACGTCAGGCATCGTCCGGGTCGCGATGCGATAAACAATACCGTCTACGACATCCCGGAAGAAGAACTGAACCGCGGATCGGACATGTCGACCGCACCGTGGCTGGAGACCGCACACGGAAAAATTTCGCACATTTCGGGAACGTATCGCCCTGTTCGTGCATCAAATGGTCAGATGTAACGACGAGATGTGGTCATGACTGGGATGCCCTTAGGCATCGTCGCCATGATCCCGTTCGCGATATGCCGGATATTCATTTCTGATTTTTCGACAACATCGGCGATAATGAATTCGGCAAACGGCCGAAAGCTCAGGGTCCGGATAAAAGGAAGATCTGTTGACCTACAGTGGTTTCAAACTTGTGAGCAGCGCCCGTTTCGCGGAAAAACTGTTCAATGACAAGGCGCCTGCAGGGCGCATCGCTGTGCGCCGGCGACCATCAGCGCCCCCCGACATGTCGCAACACAGTGAAGTAATGCGCGGTACCAGGTCACCATGCGCGGCACCCGCAACCGTCAATGACGCTGCAGGTCCACAGATACAAAATGCGCGCAACCTGAAAAAGGTCATCCCCACCTTTGGCAGGCGCAGTCCAGCTGCGCGGCGAACAGTGTCTAGATGGATGCCGGCCATCCACTTCAAACACAGGAGGCATAAATGCAAAAGGCTGAAGTCGCCGCCCATTCTCAGTATTCCGGGAATATCCCGGATGCAGAACTTGCGATCCTTGCAGCACAAGGGCAAGGCGCAGCTTTTGAGGCGATCATGCGGCGCCACAACCAGCTCCTGTTTCGTACGGTACGTGGCATCGTGCGAAGCGACGGGGAAGCCGAAGAGGCAACTCAGGAAGCCTGGATGCAGGCCTGGCGGGCCCTTTCGGGATTCCGTGCTGAAAGCAAGCTCTCAACATGGCTCGTCCGTATCGCGGTGAACGAAGCGCTTGGCCGATTACGGCGCAAGAGCGCGCAAATCATCCCCCTGGAGGTCGCCATGATGTCTTCCGATCGTGACACGCAGTCGGCACTCACCGAAACTCCAGACCGGGGTCCGGAACGATCGGTCGAGCGGCTGAAAGTCCGAGCACTGATCGAGACGCATATCGACTTGCTTCCTGAAATATTCCGTACCGTCTTCATGCTGCGCGCCATCGAAGAGATGAGCGTGGATGAGGTAGCCGAAGTTCTGGACATACCCGCGGCCACGGTGCGGACGCGATATTTCCGTGCCCGTGCACTGTTGCGCGAAAGTCTTACTCAGGAGATCGACGCCGCCATCGGTGATGTCTTCAGTTTCGCCGGTGAGCGTTGCGACCGCATCGTCGCCAACGTCATGGCGCGAGCCCAGACGGAAGGCCTCTACGACAAGGATTGAGACGACCCCGGGCCGTCAGTTCGTCCGCCAGGCAAAAGGAGACAGGAGGTCGCTTGCTGGAACGTCCTTTCGAAAACCTGAAGTTCTTCCGACAATACAGCAACATCCGCTCCTGATGTTCTGGAGGCTCTGCGCACCGCAATGAAGAGATTTGCTCATGAAGCCACCTCCCAATGCTGCAACGGCTCACAGCAGCTCCCACGGGACTGGCCATTCATCCGCGTCTTCCAGGCAAACAGCGTTTTTTTTTGACACCATTGATCAGATCATCCGGATCGCGATCTGGCTGATAAAGCGCAAAACTTGTCCCGGACAGGCGGGAAAATTCCGCCGTCGATAGCCCTTTCGTCATTCGTCTTCATTTTCCAGCGGCGTCAACGCCACCATTGTCGGCGCGGTCGTGGCAAGATCGAATTCGTTGCGCTCTTCTATCGGTACGGGATGATGTGTCCGTATCCGCCAGAACACGAAGGTGGCCAGCATGAGATGTGCACCTGCCGTCGCAACGAACAACCCGCCTGGCCCGAATGGTCCCATGAAGAAGGCTGCCACAATAGGGCCCGCAATTGCGCCAACGCCATTGGCAAGGAGCAGGCCGGATGAAGTTTCAACCGTGTCCTGCGCTTCGGTATGGTCGAACGCGTGGGCCGCGCATATTGCATAGAGCGGCATGGCTGATGCACCGAAGACTGCGACCAGAACTGCGGTGATCATTCGCTCGTCAGCATTGACAAACGCCAGGATCAAGGCCGCAGTAACGCCCACACCACAGAGCCCGACGACAACGATCCGCCGATCGAAGTTGTCCGAGAGCCGACCGATTGGCCATTGTACGAGGACGCCGCCCAATACAGTGACGGACATGAACAAGGCAATTTCCGATGTACCTGCGCCAAATGCAATCGCATAGGTAGGGCCGAGTGACCAGAACGCACCTGTGGCCACGCCTGCTAGCAGGACCCCGACAACCCCGACAGGTGAGCGGGCATAAAGCTTGACGGGTCGTAGTCTGGATTCCATCAGGCGTGCAGGAGGACGGGCGGCCGTCAGCGCGATTGGAACCGCAGCGAGCGAAATCAGGATCGAGGCCAGTGCAAAGAGCGGAAAATCCGCTGGATCGCCAAGGGTCAGCATCATTTGTCCGACAATCGTCACCGACAGGTTGATCATGGTGTAAATTCCCATGACCAGACCGCGGTTGTCGTTGGACGCACGCTCGTTCAGCCAGCTCTCGACAACGAGAAACAGACCCGCGAAACAAAAGCCGGTTACCGAGCGCAGGCCCCACCACGCCATCGGGTTGCTGGTGAGCGCATGACTGATCACCACTGTCGATGCAATCGCCGTGAGCGCGGTAAACGCACGGATGTGCCCCACACGCTGGATAACGCGACCGCCGAGGAGACAGCCGAGGGCGAAGCCAAGATAATAGGAGGAGCCGAGCAGTCCGATCTCGATCGGATCGAAAGCCAGAATGCTTGCCCTGACTGGTATCAATGTCCATTGAAGACCGTTTCCCGTGACGAGAATGGCAATGGACAACAACAGCGCGGAGACAGTCGCAAGAAGTGCTCTCACGTTGTTTTCATCGCTCTATCAAAAGACATGATCCCGATGCTTCTCCTGTTTTCACGCGTCGTCAAGCTGACAGACGCCGCAATGGACCATCTATGCTATAGTCCACCAGCGCAACGAAGTCGCCAGTTGAAGGGTTGCGCTTTGAGCCTGCCCCGGCAGGCTCAAAGCGATGACACGAAAGGAGAATGTCGTGGCCGAGACCTGGCTACCCTCCCCCAAGACTGAAACTCAACAGGAAGGTTTCGAACTTGCGGCCAGGCTGGACCGCATTGGTGTGAAGCTGGCCCAGCCGTCGGCCGAAGTTCGTGACAAGCTGCGAGCAGGACAGCAAGCAGTTGATCGCCTCGTCTAGGGCTCATCGCCGTTCATTTCCAGTCGGTCGTCGCCGCCAAAAATGACCGGTGTGATTGACCGCATTCAACGTCACCTCCGGTGCACGCCAGGGTCAGGATTTGAAGCCGGACCGCCGATAGATGTATTGCCCGACCCGTGCGCCAGGGTCATGCAGGCGTAAAGGAGATCAGGCGCAAATGGATTGAACCTGTGAAACGTGTCATTCAGGCGATAATCCGCAATGATACGTTTCGACGATGTCGGACGATCGTGTCTCAGTTTTTAAGGCGGTCTCTGTTCACCGCCCTGTTTCCCCAAAACTGTTGCTTTGTAGGAAGAATTTGTCGTCAGTGCATAATCAGAACATTTCAGGACAGCCCAATACCGATCCGATCTCAGATTCGCAACGCTGGCGGATTCTGGCTGTACTGCTCACCGTCATCTTCATGACGCTTGTCGGCGTGAGCATCGTCAATGTGGCTATCCCATCCATACAACACGACCTGAACGCTTCCCTGTCCGACATGCAATGGGTGTTGTCCGGCTATGCGCTGACATTCGGTATTGTCCTGGTGGCTGCCGGCCGCGCTGGCGACATCATGGGCCGCGGCGGCATCTTCCTTCTCGGGGTCGGTATCTTCACAGCCGCGTCGGTCGCCGCCGGCCTTGCCCCTGATGCAACCTGGCTCAACATGGCCCGGCTCGCTCAGGGCCTCGGTTCCGGACTGCTGAACCCGCAGGGACTTGGCATGATCCAGCACCACTTCCGGGGCGATGCGCGTGGACTTGCATTTGGCTACCTTGGAACGGCTGTCGGCGTTTCGGTCGCCATAGGTCCCGTCCTCGGCGGGTTCCTCATCGAAATGGCTGGCCCGGAACTGGGTTGGCGACTGACCTTCCTCGTCAATGTCCCGATCGGCATCATCGCCATCGTCCTCGGATTGTTATGGTTTCCGAGACCCCTCATACGTTTTGCACCCAAGCTCCCATCGGAACGTTCGGGAGGGGCCTGGCATCGCTTGCGTTCGCTGGACCCGGTCGGATCCGGACTTCTTGGCCTCGCCGTGCTTGCAATCCTGTTCCCCTTCGTCGAATCGCGCAATTCGGCTCTCACATGGCTACTGTTCCCGTTCGGTCTGGTCTTGGGCTATTTTTGGGTGAAGTGGGAGCAACGCTATGCACTGCGCGGTGGCACCCCGATGGTCGATCTGAAGATCTTCTCCACTCGCAGCTTTACAAACGGCACCATCATCATGACACTTTACTTTCTGGGCATGACCAGCATCTGGGTACTGGTTGCGCTCTATGTTCAGGAAGGTAACGGCAACACGGCACTCGAATCCGGCCTCATCGGCGTTCCCGCTGCTCTCCTCTCCGCTTATGCATCGGATTGGGCGGGCAAACGCGTGATGCGATATGGCCGCAAGATCGTCATTGGCGGACTGGTTCTCGCTATAATCGGGCTTGGCACAAGTATTGCCGTCGTTCAATTGCATGAAAGTGGCGACGTCAGCGTGTGGTGGCTTTTGCTGTCATTGTCGCTTGTCGGCCTCGCACAGGGCTCCGTCATCAGCCCGAACCAGACATTGACGCTGGCCGATGTGCCTCTGGACTATGCGGGCAGCTCTGGCGCCATCATGCAGACTGGCCAACGCATCGGAACTTCGGTTGGCATTGCCGTGATTACGGCGGCGGTCTTTGCTTCTCTTTCAGTCTCGTCATGGTCGACTGCCGTCACGGTCGGATTCAGCCTGATCAGTCTTGTGATACTTCTTGCGCTTGGCGTCGCCATAGTCGACCTCGTCGATCGCAAGCCTGTTCGGACAAGGTAAGACCATACGATCGGCTGGATCGGGCAAGGTCGCCATAGACGTCGGCGATCATGCAAGCGTCGACGTAACCGGGGAATTTGAAACACCGTCGTCTTCGCGCTGCAAACGTCGATGCTCTACTTTTTTGGCAGCTGTCCAGTCAGGACATAACGCAGAATATGCACAACCTGCTCGGGATGTTCTGCGACAGCAAGGGCGGCCGCATCGATCTCTTTCAGCGCATGCTGGTGTTCAGGCCCGTGGAGAATGATCAGCGATTTCCCCAAGGCCGATGCAATACCTGCGTCAAACGCTGCGTTCCACTGCCGGTATTTGTCGCCAAACCGGACAACCACGACATCTGCCTCGCCAATGCCACGGCGGGTGCGGATGGCATTGATGCGGGCGCCCTTGTGATCATGCCAGAACTTGTTGTCCTCCTGTCCCAGGATCACAACGCCACAGTCGTCACTTGCATCATGATCGGTCACGGGGCTGTCGAAGCTGACATCCAGTCCGCTTGCGCCTTCGATGATACGATCACGCCAATCAGAATGAATTTCTCCAGACAGGTACACCTTCAACGGCATGGCTTGCTCCTTCTTGTCGCATGAGCGGCAGGTTCCAACCGCATGTTCTCGTAGTTCGTCGCTATCAAAATACCCGGTAACACCGCTCAGCCTTCTTGATTGATGAGGGTCTCCACCGCCCCGGCCTCGATTTCTTGAGCCACGAGTTGCTGGAGCAGCCAGATATAGTCATCGTGGATGTCGCATTCCGCCAGCCCCTTCACCGTACGCAGCAGATATTCCGCTCCCGATCCGGCAGCGCCCGCAGCACAGCTGAGCCTTCGTGCCTGTTCTTCGATTGTCAATTCGGCGATCTGCGTTCCGACCGGATCGGCATAGAAGGTCAGCGCCTGCTCGCGGCCGCGTTCGGTGTCGACTTCGATCCAGCAGGCATTGGCGGCCAGTTCATGGGCAACAAGCTCACGACGCAAGATGGCGCGCATCGATTCCGTCTCGGTTCCTGCTGCAATTTCGAGGACCAGCCCCTCGCAACTTCCACCCGAAGAAAGAGCAAGCATCAGCCCCGGTTGCTCAGGAGTGCCACGAAAATGGTCGAGCGAAATGGAAAAGCTGCGATGCCAGCCAATGGCGGTGGCCCGCCGGCGTGACTGGACAGAGAAGCCGGGGTTCCAGATCAGCGATCCGTAGGCGAAGACGAGTATCGGTTGTTGCCGCCCCTCAGTCAGTTTTGCGGCCAGAAGGTCGAGATCGGCATCATTTAGCATGCTCCAGCGTGGATCATGCAGCGGCCCCTCGACCGAGGCGACGCGGGAAACATGGTCGTCAGTCAAAACGATTGGGCGGCGGTTGGACATCAGATCTCCTGCAGACAACAAACTTTCCTTTGCCATGGAGGCGTATGGCACAGGCGGTTCGGGTTGCCTCAACGTAGGTCTTTATCCTTGTTTAGCAAGTCGGACCCCCATGGCGTTTGCCTACCCACAGGGCAGAACCTTTCACCATCGTCGCAGGCACCTGTCTGGTTCACGGCAGCACGAGTGGTGCAGGCAATCTTCAAAACCCGACGCCACGACCATTCGCCGGATCGCAATCGGATCGCCTGGGATGGATGGGGAACGGTCAGATCAGCGTTCGAGACCTGATCCATTGGCTAACCGCAATGGTCACGGTCTTCAGGTGATCTGCCGTAGTGTAGCCGGACACGGATTTGCGGGGCTTGAGGTCATGATCACCATCTTCGAGCCAGAGCAACTCGATATCCTCGGAAAGTGAATAGCCTTCCACCTGATCTCGCGTGCCGAATTCATCCCTTGTGCCCTGGCAGATCAAGGTCGGGCAGATGAGGTCCGCAAGGTGCGCCGTACGCAGCTGCTCCGGTTTTGCGGGCGGGTGGAAGGGATAGCCGAGGCATAGGAGCCCGGCAATTCTACCCGCTTTGAAAAGCTGGTCGGCAACCATGCTGGCCACGCGTCCGCCCATCGATTTCCCACCAATGACGAGTTGACCATTAATCGGGCCGAGATCGTCGATAGCCGCCATAAATTCGGGAAGGAGACGTTCAGCCCTGGGCGGTGGCTTCCGGCTGCCGCCAGTTCGACGTGCGGCCATGTAGTCAAATTCGAAGCGGGCAATCCGCAATCGCGCAGACGCGAGAGACAGGGCCATCGCCGTCATCGACGCTGAATCCATCGGTGCGCCTGCACCATGCGCGAGCAGAATGGTAACCTGCGCATCTTCCGGGCCATCAAAGAGAAATTGCGTGCACATTGATCCTGTCCGCCGCATATCTTCTGGAAACCTGCATCTTCGCTAAACAACGAAGCTCCGCCAATCGCCTGTAACCACCATTTACTGCTAGAACTTCAAGGCGCAAGGACGATAAGTGCTTGGCCATTGGAAATCCGCAATAAGTTGCCAGGGTGGCACCGAACAGCGAGCGAGGGCAACGACTTGATTGCACGGACATTCTTCAGGACTGCTTCGTCGGCTGCAGCGCTGATTGTCATCGGGCTCACTTCGACGGCAGCACATGCCCAGCAATGCACCGAGGAGAGTTTCGAGGAAGCCAACTATATCGTGTGCGCGATCGATCAGGCATCGTCTGACTTGCGGCTCTTCTGGAAGAATGACCAGGATGAGCCTTACCGCACTTTCTCAAAAGTGGCCGATGCCCTCAGCGAACAAGGATTGGAACTGGTGCTGGCCGTCAATGCCGGCATGTACCGTCCCGATTTTTCACCTCTTGGACTTTACGTCGAAAATGGTGCGGTATTGCAGCCGGCAGACACAAAAGCCATGAAGGGTTCGCAGCGCCAGATTCCCAACTTTTACAAAAAACCCAACGGCATCTTCTTCCTCGGCGACGCGGGCGCCGGCATCCTATCGACGGATGAGTTCCTTGGTGCGCGGCCGAATGTACGGTTTGCGACCCAGTCCGGGCCGTTGCTGGTCATCGGCAATGAACTACATCCTGCCCTCATTCCCGGCTCTACCGACCGAACGCGCCGCAGTGGTGTCGGTGTCTGCGAAGACGGGAAGATCCGGTTTGCGATCAGCAATGGCGACGTGAATTTTCACGAGTTCGCACGGCTGTTTCGTGACGAGCTGGCCTGCCCCGATGCCCTGTTCCTCGACGGCGGCCGCGGCGCTGGGCTTTACGTGCCTGGAATGGGGCGAAACGACTTTTCCTGGCATGGCGGCTATGGGCCTGTCTTCGGGCTCGTCGAACATCCAGCCCGGCCAGATAGCAAATGATGCATCTCGACGACTATCCGTAAACTCAGCAGATGAAGCGCGCGACACACGACGTTTAGCAATGCTGGTGCAGTAGTGCATGACGACAACAATGCGTTGACCTATTTCAGATAATCGAGTTCGCCAAGAACGGATATCACGGTGTTGAGTACCGCCTCTACCTTGGGCTTGCGGCTCTGCCGGTGGTACTTCGCAAAGATCGGCGTGTCAGCGATCGGCGGATCCGTGACCAGGACTGAAACAATACCTTCCTTCAGTTCACGCTCTGCAAGTTTATTGGGATAGATCCCCAGGCCGACACCCTTGTTGACAAGATCTGCGAGCATCGAGACGCTGTTACAGAAATCGATACGGTTCGGTGTCAAACCGGCGCTCGCAAACCATCCCACCATCTGTTGATAGTTGATCGAGCCGACAGGGTTGGAAATGATGGAGTGTGTTGCGATATCTTGAGGTCTGACAATCGGTGGTAAGCCAAAATTGACAGAAGCAATCCAGGACGTTTCCTGAGCACCAAGAGGAACAAGCTTGAACTGCTCATGCTCGGTCGGATGAACCAGAAACGCCAGATCCAGCCGCAGTGCATGGAGTTCAGGTTCAATTTCCGCAGAGGTAGCGACTGTCAGTTCGGGTTGGAGTTCGGGATATGTCGCGTGCAGTCGTTCCAGGACCTGCGGTAAACAGATCATCGCAAACCCTTCAGCAAAGCCAAGCCTGATGGGGCCGGCCAGCTTCCGCGCTGATGGTCGTGCTTCAATCTTCTCGAGGCTGGCAAAAATCACACGACATTCTTCAAGCAGATCCTGGCCTCGCAGCGTGAGTTTAAGACCTCTGCCCACACGCTGTAGTGGTTTGTAGCCGAGCGCGTCTTCGAGCCCTCGCAGGCGCAATGAAACTGTAGGCTGAGCAATATTGAGGATGCTCGCGGCTCTCTCGACAGAGCCATGCGTCGCTGTCCAGTAAAATGCTTCCAACTGCCCAATTGTCATACGCATATCAGTTTTCCTGATGTATTCCCTTCGATCTTCCAATTTGTTGAGCTTATATCAAATGTATAGATTGGTCGCCAATAGGGGTGCCATCATTTGACTGAGACGACTGAGACGATTTGCAAGATCGAAGGATTTATTCTTCGATGCCTGATGCCGACAGCCGCTGGCAACGCACTACGCGTGTTCAATGAACGCACGGCACTTTTGATCAAGATTACGACGGCTGGAGGGCAGATCGGCTGGGGCGAAACATGGGCTTATCCCTATGCGGCAGCCGACCTGATCAAGCATAATCTCGCACAACATGTTTTAGGCAGAAGCGTTACCAACCCGCGGATGATACATCAGGCCATGCTATCGGCTGCGGTTCCTGATCGGCGAGGCCAGATGCATATGGCGCTGAGTGCGTTGGACATCGCCATTTGGGATGCATTCGGACGCTCATGCGGCCTGCCAATAGCAGCCCTGTTGGGTGGGTCACTTCGTAATGAAATTTTTGCCTATGCCAGCGGCCCGTTGCTGCCTGCTGGCGAGGATCGCTACGCTGGTTTCGAACAGGCGGTCGAGCGTTTTGTCATCGACGGATTCCAGGCAGTCAAGATTCGCGTCGGCATAGATACGAAAAAAGACATTCGGTCCATAGAGAAAGCTCGATCGATCATAGGCGATGACGCGCTATTAATGATTGATCTCAACGAGGCCTCCACGATTGCGGACACTGTGGCCCTGGCTGATGCTACCAGTTCGTCCAATCTGGCATGGATTGAGGAACCACTCCGGCACGACAATATTTCCGGTTACCGACGAATTGCAGAGAAGATTGCGGTACCGCTTTCCGGGGGAGAATCCTTCTGTGGCGTCCAGGCCTTCCGCGACGTCATGGTAGATGGCTCACTTGCAGTCCTGCAGCCCGACCTGGCCATTTGTGGCGGCTTCACCGAAGCCATCAAGATCGCCGGTCTGGCGGACGCTTTCGACACCGGTGTGGCTCCTCACGTTTGGGGTACCGGGATCAATTTCCTCGCGTCATTGCAGTTCGCATCCCTGCTGTCCGCGCACGGCAAAAACCCCAGCATGCCCATCTTTGAATACGACAAGAGCTACAATCCGTTGCGGGCAAATATCTTTGATCCCCAACCCGATTCCAACGGAAACATCGCTGTGCCAGATGGTCCTGGCCTGGGCATGAATATCAAGATCAATGCACTTGACGAGTATCTCGTTGAGAGTTGGGAAATTACCACCTAGCTGAACAACAAGTAGAAAATCATGGAGGAAATGATGAAGAAATCCTTACTGGCAGCCTGCCTGACAATCATCACGTGGACAGGTACGGCCGCGGCCGCGGATGTGACGCTTTCCCTTGGATTTGTGGGAGGATCACAAGCTCCAGAGGCCATCGCGTTGCGACAGTTTGCTGATGAGATCGCGACGAAAACCGAAGGCCGGATTGAAGTCAATCTTCAGGGCGGCGGAGCACTTGGCGGGGACCGTGAAGTCATCGAAAGCGTTCAGGTGGGAACGGTCGATATGGCCATCCCAAGCACGTCCGTAGTCGTGAACTTTGCACCGGAATTTGCCATCTTCGATATTCCCTTTCTGTTCCGTGACTTTGACCATGCAGAAGCCGTCTTGAGCGGGCCAATCGGGACGGAAATGCTTGAGGGTCTTCCCGAGAAAGGTCTGGTTGGGCTCGCATTCGGGGGAATGGGTTTTCGGCAGCTCACGAACAACAACACCCCCGTCAAGACGGCTTCCGACGTCGAAGGTCTGAAGATCCGTACGCAGCAAAATGAACTGCATATTGCAGTTTGGGAAGAACTGGGCGTTCTTCCGACGCCGATGGCCATTCCAGAAGTTTACACGGCACTTCAGCAAGGCGTTGTGGACGGCCAGGAGAACCCTGTCGGCGCGATCATCAACAATCGTTTTGGTGAGGTTCAGAAATATCTCAGCATGACTGATCACGCTTTCACGCCGCTTGTGCTGTTGATCTCTCCCGCCGCCTATGAGGCACTGTCAGACGACGACAAGCAGATTTTTGTTGAAGCTGCGAAAAATGCGATGAAGCGTAATCGGGAGGAAGTGGAAGCGGTATTGACAACGGGACTTGATACTCTGCGCGAGCAAGGTGTCGAGGTCATCACCGATGTTGACAAGGGCTCCTTCGCTGACAAACTGGATGGCCTCTACGAGACGTTCGCCGAACAATTCGGCAAAGAGCGCCTCGATGCCATCAAAGAGACAAAGTGATGCAAACCCAACAAGCTTGGGTTCGGTATTTCCTGACCTTTGAGAGCTTTCTGACGAAGGCAGCAGTCGCATTTGCGACTGCTGGCCTGGCACTGGCGTCGCTTACCGGCCTTTATCAGATCATCGCCCGCTTTGTGCTGCATCAATCGGCAGTGTGGTCAGAGCCGCTTATTCAAATGACGTTGATCTGGATGACCTATCTCGGACTGGCGACTGCAGTGCGGTCCGGGACGCTGATTTCAGTCGACTGGCTTCTCAGCTTGAGCAAGGGAAGGCCGCAGCAGGTTATCCGGATTTCGATCCTAGTCTGCATCCTCACATTGCTAGGTTTTCTGACCTGGTTCGGAATATCCCTTGCGATGCGGGTCAAGTTTCAGACCATCGCCGGGCTCGGTATTTCGACAAGCTGGGCATATGCCGCGCTGCCTTTTGGTGCGGCTATATCAATGTTGGCGGCAATTGCTCACGTGATCGATCCACGTAGCGATATCGACCACCAGACACAAAACACCTGAGGCTCAAAATGCTACTGACCATGATCTTGCTGCTCGTCGGTCTTATGGCGCTGTCGGTTCCCGTAGCCGTAGCAATTGGGCTGGCAGGCCTGGTAGGCGTCACAGTCTTTTCAAATCTTCCGCTGATTGTCCTGCCTCAACAGGCGTATATCGCGCTCGACAAGTTCCCACTTGCAGCCGTACCGTTCTTCATTCTGGCAGGAAACCTGATGGCGGCAGGTGGCATTTCGCGTCGTCTTGTTGACCTGGCAGAAAGTGCCATTGGGGACATACGCGGTGGACTACCCGCCACCTGTATTGTCGTCTGCATGTTTTTCGCGGCCGTGTCCGGTTCAAGCGTCGCTACCACTTACGCCATCGGCGCAATCCTTATCCCCGCCATGGTAGCCCAGCGTTATCCCGTCGGGTTTGCCTCGTCTCTGCAGGCAACTGCTGCAGAGCTCGGCGTTATCATCCCTCCATCTATCCCCATGATCCTTTACGGCGTGGCGGCGAGTGCGCCGGTGGGAGACCTGTTCATCGCCGCAATTGGACCAGGCTTCTTAATTGCTGCGGCACTCATGGCATTCGTACTTGTTTGGTCGCGGTACTTCCACAACCCGGGTAAGCTTGAGAAGAAACCTGTCTTACCATTCATGGTTAGCCTGCGCAGGTCAGCCTTTGCACTGTTCATGCCCGTGGTCATACTGGGTGGGATCTACGGCGGCGTGTTCACGCCGACCGAAGCGTCGATAATCGCAGTATTCTATGCTCTCCTGGTGAGCATGTTCATCTATCGCGAGATGAACATCATCGCGATGATCCAGGTTTTCAAACGATCGGCGATATCCTCGGCTATCATCATGTTCATCATCTCTATGGCCGGTCTGTTTTCGTTTATCCTCACGCGCGCTGGAATTCCTGCGGCAATAAGTCAGTGGCTCGTAGAAAATTTTGATAGTGCATTTATGTTCTTGCTCGCCGTCAACATCCTGCTTTTCCTGATCGGGATGTTTGTCGAAACCTCCGCATCTATCGTGGTGATTGCTCCCATACTTGCTCCAGTCGCGATGCAGTTTGGCATCGACCCTGTCCACTTTGGGCTCATCATGATCGTCAATTTGGCGTTGGGGATGATTACACCTCCGTTTGGCGTCAATCTCTTCGCAGCAGCTGCTGTCGGAAAGGTTTCATTGCACCGAATGATCCCTTACCTCGTGCCGATGGTCGCTGTGATCATTCTGTGCCTGGCTTTGATAACCTACTTCCCAATGATCAGCCTTGGGTCCCTGTATCTGTTTGGGATGCGATAGTGTTGCTGCTTCTGTGGTCCGTACGGATGTATACGGGCCGCCAAGGTCAATCTCCGCAAATCCGACCCGATAGAAAACTTTCAGCGTGATCCATCTTTTCTCCGTTTCCGCGCAATAGAACGCGTTCACGGGAAGCTGCGATGTTCATTTTGCGCATCGTGGGCCATACGAACGCTCCCGATAGGCCCGCAACGACTGTGTCCAGATTTTCCTGTTCGAGAATGCCTTGTAGTGCTTGTCTTTCTGCTGTGGGCTCAAGGTCGCCCATTCGCGCAGTGCGACGCCGTACTTATTCACCTGCTCGTCCATGGCTCCTGCCTTCTAACTGGGGAACACCATAAGGAGACTAGGGGCGTGAGGTGGCGAACGTTTGGACGGAAAGAGGGAATGCTTGGCAAGGTCGTGACCTGTCGCGGCACTTCTAGGGCACGCGCTATGAGTTCGTATAGATGAATTCCTGCATCGTTCCGCCATTTTCGCAGAAGAACGAATCATGTTTCCTTCTTCCATACGAGGAGGAACCATGACCGCAGAGATAGCCGTAATAAACAAGTCAGCGATTGCGTTGGCCGCCGATAGCAAAGTGACCTTGTCTATCGGCGGCCGCCAGAAAACCTACGATACAGTTAATAAGCTGTTTTCGCTCTCGAAATCAGAACCGATCGGGGCCATGATCTATGGCAACGCCGAGTTTATGGGATTTCCTTGGGAAACGATTTTGAAAGAGTATAGGCGAAGGAGTCCCCGGAAAAACTTCGACACCGTTCAACTTTGGGCGGATGACTTACTATCCTTCCTGACCACCTTCTTTGAGTTTCCAGCGCAAGATGGGATCGATCTGGCCCGGCGTATTGGGCGATCGGCCGTCGTCCAGATTGTGTCACGCCACATGGTGTTCTGGGAAACCGGCCCAAGCGACGAGGATATGCTGGAGAGTCTTAGAGTCTGTTCAAGAAAGCGGATAGCGGGCCAGCCTTCTCGTCATGAGCTTGATCATTGCGGTCTGAATGAAGGCC
>JAEWDP010000041.1 GCA_023390055.1 Pseudomonadota bacterium
CATCGACAGGAAGATCATTCCCATGCGCGGTGGGACGGACGGGGCAGCACTTTCAGCCAGAGGTCTGCCGACACCGAACTTCTTCACCGGAGCCTATAACTTCCACTCGCGTTTCGAATTTCTGCCCATGCCCGCGTTTGAAAAGTCGTATCAGGTGGCATGCAGGATCTGTCAGGTGAGGGTGGAGAAGAATGTGTAGCTTTACCTTGTACCACGATCGTAGACCGTGACGTTTTTATTCGCTGGAACGCGCCGCGGTAGGCAGCTGTGTCACGATAAATTCACCTGCGATTGGCCGATTATGGGTATCGTAAATCTTGAAGAATGAAAGCCGGCGCATGAATAATCAGGCGGCTGGCTCAAGTATCTTCTTGTGTGCTGGTTTGGGACTCTCGACGACGGTACCGGGATCTGACCAGATCTTCATAGGCACCGCGTAGTTCCTTGATGTCTATCTTGCCTTCGATCCATTCATCTACGCTTGCCAGAAATCCGGGATCATTTTCGAATTTGTTGCCTTGCGCCTCGATACGAGAAACGATGCGTTCAAACAGTTTTCGGCGATCTTCAGGTGACATCTATGCAATCCACACACGACTCAGGGCCGCGTGGTGATACCTGCAAGACTTCTTATATTCAATGTTCTAATAGTTTGTTGGGGGATCGCGTCGGCGTTTAGGTGCTGGATTGCCTCACAGGTCATGACGCTGCTTTAATGGTCTTTCCCATTAGGAATTTCATTCGATCCTGGGTCTTCCGCCATCGATGGTTGAGCGCGCTATATCTTGCCACCGCCGTCTGCTTCCTGCAGACCTGCAAAACGGGTCGTCACCATCCTTAAATTGTTGTCCAGCCATCCCGCCATGAGTTGCTCTTCTTCCAGATTGGATTGCAGAGGCGCGATAGCATGTGGGAAACCACCAAGCTCAGCGATTGTCAGTAAAGATGTGTAGGCTGCAATTTCGTAGTTCTCGAACGCGAAATTGGCGAGGGAATTTTTAAGAATTTCGTCACCTGCGATGGTGTGACCCACAGCTGCCATCGAGCCGGCAAGAGACAATGCCATATCCTTCAAGGAAGAGTGGTCTTCATCCAGTTGCTCAAGGAGTTCTTCGAGCCTGCTTATCTGGCCGTTGGTTTCCTGAATATGTTCTTCAAGGCGGCGAGCTACTTCCGGATAATTCTCAATTCGTGACACCTGAGGCTTCATGATCGAAAGTGCTTGTCTTTCCATTGCATGCGCATTCTTCAATCCCGTTACGAAAATTTCACGGGTCTTGCTGGTGTCAGCCATCTCGTTCTCCATCTCGGTGATGTCATGGGTAGAGACGTAACTGGTATCGGATTGGAATGTTCCGAAGAGACTTCTGGCTTCCTGGGACGGCTTGTTCGGTTGCTGGCAGGACAGGAAGATGTTTCTCCGTCATTAAGTTGTTGTGGTGCTGAAAGCGGCATCCACTTTTAGAGTGTATATTGATGAGCCGCCTTGATCACTGTTGATCAACGCAGAAAGCAGTTGCTGTTCGTTATGTTGTCCTTTTTGGAATATGCTCATCAAGAGCTCGGCGAGATCGACGGCTTCGGGGCTGTTCTTCTGAAAACCACGTCTCCCACACTCCTTATCGAACACGTTCTGCAGGATCGTAAGTTCCTCGGACGTGAGACTGGATGGTACTGAGGTGTGGATTTTGAACATGGCTAACGTCCTGATGCTGTAGGTGAACACTGAACGACAAGGCCCCGCTGGTGCGGGGCCGGGATTTGGCAATCACCAGGTTTGGCGGCCATACCAGTCATCGATATCTTTCCGTGCGCGATCTTTCTCGTAGCCATATCGTTCTTGAATCTTGCCTTCGAGTTGGTCGCGTTTTCCGTCGATCTGGTCCAGGTCGTCGTCGGTTAGCTCGCCCCACTGCTCCTTGATCTTGCCCTTCATCTGCTTCCAGTTACCTTCGATGCGGTTCCAGTCCATGGGTAGATCTCCTTTTTGTCTCGTGACCTGCAATAACGCCCGAAGCTGGAAATGGTTCGCAGAATGAAGAATGGTAAAGTATGAAATCGTGATCTTTGCTTCTGCAGAGCGGCCCACGCCGATACCGACCCGTTCGACGTGCGCCAGTTTATAATGCAAGAAATCTGTCGAGATCTTTTGATCCCGGCGTCCAACTGACTGAGGAGCAGGTTACCCGACGGCGCGTCTGTGGCTGCGAAGGTCTGCTTGCTGCACTTTCGAAATTGCGGTGCGATGTATCAGGTGCTGTCACGTCTCGTTGAGCGCCGCCAGTTTCTTCCCCAAACTGCGATTGCCCGCTCCATCCCTTGTCGTGACCATTGAAGTGGCTGGGGAAGCTCATGATACCGGTTGAATTGGCTGACAAATATCGCATCTGTTCAGCCAATAGGACAGCTCGCTCGTTTCTCTTGCGAGGGCAACTTTCAATGAGCTGTCATCACATCCCAATCATTGATCATCCACGCCGAGTATTAGCGTCGGTATCCCATAGCTCGACTGATCTCGAATGCGGCCTCGCGTACCATCAGGATCAACAGTTCCCGTCTCGCAACAAAGCGAGAGGTCAAGGTTCCCAGGTTGAGGGCCGCAATCACGGTTCCTTCGCTATTACAGATGGGAGCGGCAATGCCTGTGGAGCCGGTGATAAATTCCTGATCGTTGACGGCATAACCGTCGAGGCGAACCTTTGCCAAAAGCCTGCGCAGCTCGGCCGGATCGGTGATCGTGTAGCGCGTATAGGTGAGGAACTGCACACGTACGAGATAGCTCTCCAGGACCTCGGGGCGGACATGCGCAAGCAACAGTCGGCCGGTCGCCGTGCAATAGGGCGTGATTGCCGCATCCATGTTTACGTCATAGCGGACAGGTTCCCGGCTGACACATTTTGCGAGGCGCCGGATTTCGCAATGCGCATTCATTGTCGAGAGGAGCACGGTCTCCCCCGATCGGTCCCGCAACCGCTCCATATAGGGACGCGCGGTCACCACCAGTGGCTCCTCATGCGCACGGAACGGGAAGCCGTGACTTGATTCGATTAGGATATAGCGGCCGGCTGAATCCTGCGACAGGTGGCCACGCGCGGTCAGTGTCTGGAGAAGTCCGTGGGCGCTGGATTTCGGAAAGCCTAGATCGCGAATGATCTGTGACAGCGAAACCGCCTCGCGGCGCTGTGATAGATAAGCAAGCAGGTCGAGAATACGTCCCGCACTCTTAACTTCAGAGTTCATGTATGTGAACAAAACCTAGATTGCGATTAATTTCTGGGCTTGTAACACTTTTCGGGCAGTGGCGAAACGCACTTCGCGAACGCCGTCAGACACGAAAGTTACCGATGAGCGCTACGCAGGATCACGATCAGCATCAACCCTGGATGTGGGCGGAGGATGTCTGGCGCCAGAAAATCGACAAGGTTCGAGCAGGGCGCTCGCTGAAGCCGGCGATGTGGAAGGACGGCGCTCGCATGGCTGTCGCGGTTTCGTTTGATACGGACCATGAAACCTTCGAGCTGAGGAATGGCGGCGGCTCCATCGGCAGGCTGAGCCAGGGTCAGTATGGCGCCCGTCGTGGCATGCCACGCATCCTGGCGCTCCTCGAAAAATATAGTGTCCCCGCTTCATTCTTCATGCCCGCTGTTTCGGCAATGATCAACCCGGACGAGGTCAAGGCCGTTATTGCAGGCGGTCACGAGCTCGGGATGCACAGCTGGATCCATGAATTCAATTCGCGCCTCGACCACGCCACGGAACGAGACCTGGCCTGGCGGGCAGCTGACATGCTGGAAAAGCTCTCCGGGGTCCGGCCGGTTGGGATGCGGACTGCCTCTTGGGATTTCAGTCCCTATACATTGGCGATCGCTCGCGAGATGCAGCTGCTCTACGATTCGTCGCTGATGGCCGACGATGAGCCCTACGAGCTTGTTGAGGATGGTGAGGAAACGGGAATCGTCGAGATCCCGGTCGAGTGGATCCGCGATGATGCGCCCTACGTGGCGATGGACCGGATGACGGGCGCGCGCCCTTACGGTGGGCCGGCTATGGTTGCAGATATCCTCCGGCGCGAACTGGAAGTCGCCTGGGAGGAGGGGGGGCTCTTCCAGGTGACGCTCCATCCGCATCACGTCGGGCACCGTTCCCGCATCTTCATTTTGGAAGAAATCCTGAAGCTGGCTCGCTCGAAAGGCGATGTCTGGTTCTGTACTCATGCCGAACTGGCACGCTACTGCGCTGAGAAATGTGGTCTTTCCATTGCTAAATCGGCCAGCTGAAGCTGGTCCATAAAATCTGCAAAGCCAAGAAAAAAGAGGGTGAAAAGATGAGAATAAGACTTGCATCCATTGCGGCCGTCGCCATGGCATTGATGGCATCGGCGGCCATTGCGCAATCCAAGGACACACTGACGATTGATCTGCCCAACGATGCAGCGACGCTTGATCCGCATCTGCAGTGGAATACTGACAGCTACTCGGTTTACCGTAATATTTTCGACAATCTCCTGACGCGGGATGGTTCCGGCAAGATCGTGCCGCAGATCGCCACGGAGTGGAACTATGACGACGACACGACGATCACCTTCAAGATCCGCGACGACGTCGTTTTCCAGGATGGGACTAAGCTGACGGCAGACGACGTCGCGTTTTCGATTAACCGCATTATCGATCCGGCACTCAAGAGCCCGCAGCTTTCCCAGTTCGATCAGATCAAGACCGCCGAGGTGGTCGACCCGACGACAGTGAAGGTGACGACCAAGTCGGCTTATCCAGCTCTCTTGGCCCAGCTCGTGAAGCTTTCTATCGTTCCCAAGGCCTATGTCGAAAAAGTAGGTGACCAGGAATTCAACCTGAACCCCATTGGCAGTGGTCCATACAAGCTGGTCGAATGGAAGAAGGGCATCGAGACAGACCTTGAGGCTCATGACGACTATTGGCGCGGCCAGCCGCCCTTCGAAAAGGTCGTCTTCCGCGCGGTTCCTGATGTCTCGACACGTATCGCTGATTTGAGAACAGGCAAGGCCGATCTCGTCCGCGACATCCCGCCGGACCAGGCGTCCAGCATCGAGAACGATAGTAATACGCAGCTTCTTTCAGCTCCCACTGAACGCGTCGGCTACCTTTACATCAATGCTGAAGCCGGCCCGACGAAAGACTTGCGTGTGCGTCAGGCGATCGCCTATGCCATCGACAAGCAGGGACTGGTCGATGCCCTGCTTGAGGGCTACGGCGCTCCGGTAAGCATTGTCGGCGCCGAGCCTATCTTCGGTTACACCGATAAAGTGGAAGGTTATCCCTACGATCCGGAAAAAGCGATTGAACTGGTCAAGGAAGCCGGGGCGGAAGGTGCAACGGTCGAATTTCTGACGTCGCCGTCTTATAGCCGCGCCCTTGTCGAAGCCATTCAGCAGATGGTGAATGAGGTGGGCCTCAACGTTGAGATATCGTCGAGCGATCAGGCGACATTCCTGAAGCGCCGTCAGGGTGATGCCGAAAATGCCGGAAGCCTTGCCTTCGGTGCTTGGTCCTGCGCCTGCCAGGATGCCGACGGCATTATCTATCCGCTGTTTCGCAGCGGCAGCATCTGGGCGAAGTACAAGAACGAGAAATATGACGCACTCGTGGACGAAGCCCGCTCGATCCTGGACGAGGATAAGCGAAAGGAACTGTACGCTCAAGCCTACGAGATTCTCCGCCAGGACGTTCCAGGTCTCGGTCTCTACCAGGTCTATGCTCTCTACGGCGCAGCCAAGAACCTCAAATGGGAACCGTCTGCCAACGAAGCCATGTTCGTCATGGACATGAGCTGGCAGCAGTAAGGGCGAGGAAACCATGCTGAACTACGCCGTACAGCGATTGTTACAAGCAGTTATCGCGATCTTCGGCGTACTCACGATCGTCTTCGTGGTGATGCATCTCTCGGGGGATCCGACCTTGCTTCTGGTCCCCCAGGATGCCTCCGCAGAGATGATCGCAGAGTTGCGCAGTCAGCTCGGCTTCGACCGACCCATCTGGGTCCAGTACCTCGATTATCTCTACGGGCTCACCCAGCTGGACTTCGGGGTCTCCGTCGTCCAGCGCGTGCCTGCGCTTGACATTGTCGCCTCACGTCTGCCCTACACGATCCAGTTGGCAGCAGGGGCGCTGGTGGTCGCCATCGGGATCGGTATTCCAGCCGGCATTGTCATGGCGACGATGCGCGGCAGCGCCGTCGAGCGATTTCTCACGGCGATTGTCGTCACTGGGCAGAGCGTGCCAACATTCCTGTCGGGCATTCTGCTGATCTTCGTCTTCGGCGTGACCTTGCGCTGGTTGCCCACCTCCGGGGCAGGAGAACTCAGCGCCATGATCATGCCCTCGATCGCGCTCGGTGCCTTGTCCATGTCGACCTTCGCTCGCATGACGCGGATTTCGATCGTTGATGAACTCGGCAAGGACTATGTACGGGCCGGACGTGCCCGCGGCTTGTCGCTCGCGCAGGTGGTATTTCGTCACGTGCTGCGCAACGCGTCGATCCCGGTCATTACCATCGCGGCGCTCGAAATCGGAAACATGCTTGCGGGCGCGGTCATTATCGAGACCGTCTTTGCCTGGCCTGGCATCGGCCAGCTCGCCATCCAGTCCATTCAGTCGCGCGACTTCCTGGTCGTCCAGGTCATCGTGCTGCTGATTTCATTCGTTTACGTTCTGACCAGCGTTCTCGCAGATCTGGTCTATGTTGTCGTCGATCCGCGTATCCGGCTCGTCAGGTGAGGAGATACCCGTGATTGCAAGCACTTACGCCGTCCGTCAACGTCTCCGTCTTGTTCCCCCGTCGGTGGTCGCGGTGTCGATCCTTCTGTTGGCGATCATACTGCTGGCCGTCTTCGCCCCCATGATTGCGCCTGTCGACCCGAACAAGCAGACGCTTCTCGCCCGCCTGAAGCCGCCGGGGTTTTCCTATCGCGACGTGACCTACTGGCTGGGAACCGATGACCTCGGTCGGGACCTTATTTCCCGCACCCTTTATGGTGCGAGGATCTCTCTTGGTGTTGCTGTTCTTTCGGTGGTCGTCTCGACGCTGCTGGGTGTATCGCTTGGCATGCTCGCCGGCTGGTTCCGCGGCTGGACCGAGACCATCATCATGCGCCTTGTCGACATCATGATGTCGATCCCGGCTATCTTGCTTGCCGTCCTGACCGTGGCCGTGCTCGGGCCGGGTTTCATGAAGCTGGTCCTTGTTCTCGGATTGACGCGCTGGCCTCGCTATACCCGCGTCGCCTACGCCCAGACACTACAGGTCTCGAACCTGCCCTTCATAAAGGCTTCAGAACTTGCCGGTGCCGGTGCGGTACGCATCCTCTTCCATCACGTCCTGCCCAATATCGCCGGCCCGATCCTGATCGTTGCCACGGCGGAGTTTGGCCTGATGATCCTGATGGAATCCGGCCTGTCGTTCCTCGGACTTGGCATCCAGCCGCCGTCGGCAAGCTGGGGATCGATCATGAGCATCGGTCGCCAGTATATCGAACGGGCGTGGTGGATCGTAGCCGTCCCGGGTACCTGCCTCTTCCTCCTCGTCTTTTCCGTCAATGTGCTCGGTGACTGGCTGCGTGACCAGCTTGATCCGCGCTCCCGTTCCCGCTGAGGATTACCCATGGAATTTCAAGACAAGACAATGGTTATCACGGGTGCCGCCGGTATTTTCGGTGGCTGGACCGCGGCCTATTTCGCCAAGCGTGGTGCACGGCTCTGCCTCAGCGACATTCGCATGGATGCGCTGGAAAAGGTCGCAGCCGACTTGAACCTCGATCCGGGCACCACCTTGCTGCACGCAACGGAGCTCACGAGTGACGCCTCGATGCTCGACCTCGTCGATCTGGTGCGCCGCGAGTGGAAGGCTCCGGACATTCTCGTGAACAACGCCGGAATTTACACACGTTTTAACCTCCTTGAAATGGAGTTTGCAGATTGGGACCGCGTTTTCGGGGTGAACCTTCGCGCACCCTTCGTGCTGACGCGGGAAATGGCGAAACTGATGATCGCCGAAGATAAAAAAGGATCGGTCATCAATATCTCTTCGGGTGCTGCTCGAAAGATGAATCAGAATTCCGTGCCCTATTGCACCTCCAAGACTGCCATCGAACGCCTGTCGAAGGGATTTGCGATGGAACTCGCTCACCACGGCATCCGGGTTAACGTTGTCGAGCCTGGATTTGCGCCGGGCAGCGAAGTGTCGGCCCTCAGCGACGACTATGTGCAAAACATGCTGAAGAATATCCCGTTGGGGCGTGCCAGTGGACCGGAAGATGCGCCAGGCGCGATCGCCTATCTCTGCTCCGACCAGGCAGCCTTTATTACCGGGGCTGTGCTCAGTGTCGATGGCGGCAACTCGATCGGAAACTACAAGAGAGCCGAGCCGGCCGCGCCGGCAAGCGCGGGCTAAGGGGGTGGAATGACAATGGACCCGACCCCGCTGCTGTCGGTCGAAGACCTGACGATCATGATCGGTGGCGCCAATGTCGTCGACGGCGTGTCGTTCACGGTGGCACCGGGCAAAGTGATGGCACTGGTTGGCGAGTCCGGTTGCGGCAAGTCGCTGACATCCTATGCCATGCTGGGACTGCTTCCACCGGCGGCAAAGCAATCGGGCGGAAGCGTGCGCCTCGACGACCTTGACCTAAACACTTTGTCCGAGCGCCAGTTCCGCAAGGCTCGCGGCAAGGAGATCTCGATCATCTTCCAGGAACCGAGCGCATCGCTCGATCCCCTGACGACGGTCGGTTCCCAGGTTGCTGCTGCTTACCAGACGCACCACAATGTGCCTCGGGCAGAAGCCTATGCCAAGGCGCGCCAGATGCTGGCCGATGTCGGCATACCCGACCCGGATCACCGCCTGCATCAATATCCGTTCGAGCTGTCCGGTGGGATGTGTCAGCGCGTCATGATCTCGATTGCCCTGATCTGCGGCCCCCATGTGCTGGTTGCAGATGAGCCGACCACGGCGCTCGACGTCACCATTCAGGCGCAGATCCTCGATCTGATGAAAAAACTTGTCGCCGACCGCAATACAGCGATCGTCATCATTACCCACGATATGGGTGTGGTCGCCGACATCGCCGATGATGTGGCAGTCATGTATGCTGGACGCATCGCCGAGCTGGCACCAGTCCAGGCGCTTTTCGACAAACCTCAGCACCCCTACACGGCTCTTTTGCTTGCGAGCGTCCCGAAGCTTAGCGACGCGCCGAAGGCGGATCTTGCAACGATCGAAGGCCGGGTGCCAACGCCGGACGAATTCGGTGATGGTTGCCGGTTTGCAGAGCGCTGTCCGCTTGCAACGGAAAAATGTCGCGCCGAGCAGCCACCCTTGTTCGATTGCGGAAGCGGACATCGGTCCGCCTGCTGGCACATCGACCGCATGGCCGAAATTCGTGAGTTAGCCGTATGACCGAAAATCTTCAGAATGTTCTCGAACTGCGCGATGTTGCTGTTCATTTCGGGGGTCGTGGCGGGTTGCTGGGCTCGGCCGGTGTTGTGATAAAGGCGGTCAACGGGGTCGATCTTGTTATTCGCAAGGCCGAGACCGTGGCCTTGGTGGGCGAATCCGGTTGCGGGAAGTCCACCCTGTCAAACACCATCGTCGGGCTGCAGGCACCGGTGTCTGGCAGCGTGAAGATCAGCGGAGAAGAGGTCGTAGGTGCTGACCGCCGCAAGCTCAACGACATCCGCCGCAATGTACAGATGATCTTCCAGGATCCGGCTCTTTCGCTGGATCCCCGTTCGACCATCGGGGCGACCATTGGCGAGCCTCTCATCGTGCGCAGAATTGCGCGCGGCAAGGAGCTGAAGGAGCGTGTGGCGGAACTGCTCACGCAGGTCGGTCTACGCCCCGAACACGCCGACCGCTATCCGCATCAATTCTCCGGGGGCCAGCGGCAGCGCGTCGTGATTGCCCGTGCTTTGGCCCTGGAACCGGACCTGCTGATCTGTGATGAGCCGGTATCTGCCCTCGATGTCTCGGTGCGCGCGCAGATCCTGAACCTTCTTGTGGCATTGCAGCGGCGCATGGGCGTCTCCTACCTCTTTGTCTCTCACGACCTCAGCGTCGTGCGGCATATCTGCGACCGGGTCGTGGTGATGTATCTTGGACGTTTTGTGGAAATTGCTGACCGCGACACTTTCTTCGCCAACCCCAAACACCCCTATACCCGGGCGTTGATGTCGGCCGTGCCGGAAGCGGATCCTGCGGTCCAACGCAGCAAGCAGCGTTTCATTCTTCAAGGTGAACTGCCAAGCCCCGCCAACATTCCGTCCGGCTGCGCCTTCCATACGCGGTGTCCGCTGGCGACCAAGATCTGCTCACAGGTGCGGCCCGAATTGACACCAAGACCCGACGGCGCCCGCGTCGCCTGCCATCATGCCTGAAAGAGATGTTATGACCAACGGCACCACCGAAGAAACCATAGGGCTCACCGGGCTGCGTGCAGAAGCGGAAATCCGGGTCGACCGCTGGGGCATTGCACATATTCGGGCGGCCAACGAGGCGGATCTGTTCTTCCTGCAGGGTTTCAATGCCGCCCGTGATCGGCTCTGGCAGCTTGACCTCTGGCGCAAGCGCGGCCTCGGCCTTTTGGCCGCAGATTTTGGCCCTGGCTACCTTGCGCAGGATCATGCTGCGCGCCACTTCCTCTATCGTGGTGACATGGCCCCTGAGTGGCTTGCCTATGCTGACGACACGCAGGCGATTTGCACCGCCTTTGCTGCTGGAGTGAACGCCTTTATCTCGCTGTGCGAGCGTGAACCCGAACGACTTCCACCGGAATTTGCGGTTTTCGGTACGCGCCCCGCGGCCTGGCAGCCGGAGGACGTTGTGCGTATTCGCTCACATGCGCTGACCCGCAATGGTGTCTCCGAAATCCTGCGCGCCAATATCATGGCCATGGCTGACGCCACCACGGACCTGCTGCGTTTCGAGCTGGACCCGCCGGTGCAACCGGGATTGGCGGATGGACTTTCCTTCGCGGACGTTCCGCTTGAAGCCACGCGGCTTTTCAAGCTCGCAACCGCGCCGGTTACGTTCGAAAAGGAGCGGCTTTCCGCCAGCCTCACCGACGCCTGGATCTGGACGGAAGTGACGGATCTCGGCGAGGTCATACAGCGCAGTGGCGAAGAAGGTTCCAACAACTGGGCAGTCCACGGTTGTCGCACCGAAACCGGCCGACCCATCCTTGCCAGCGATCCGCACCGCGCTCATGCCGTGCCGTCGCTACGCTATCTCGTTCATCTCGAGGCACCTGGCCTCAATGTCATCGGGGCCGGCGAACCGAGCGCACCTGGCGTTTCGATTGGCCACAACGAACGCACCGCCTTCGGTCTCACTATTTTCGGGGCGGATCAGGAAGACGTTTACGTCTACGAGACGAAGGAGGGGGAACCCGATCTTTATCGTCATGCAGGAGACTGGGAAGCGATCGAGCGCGTCGAGCAAAGCTTCGCCGTCAAGGGACATGCTGCACAGGTCCTGACGCTTTCCTTCACCCGGCACGGACCTGTCTTGCATGAGGACGTATCACGGCGCCGGTGCGTGGCCATGCGCACGGTCTGGAATTCTCCCGGAGCAGCCGCCTATCTTGGTAGCCTGTCTTATATGCGCAGTCCATCGGCGGCCGAATTTGCCGACACACTTGGCCATTGGGGCACGCCATCAGTCAATCATGTCAGCGCCGACGTCGAGGGCAATATCGGCTGGTTTACCGCTGGCTTCACGCCTGTACGTCGCGGCTGGCAGGGCCTGCTGCCTGTTCCGGGTGACGGCAGTCACGAGTGGGATGGCTACCTGGCGCCGCAAGACCTGCCTCGTACATTCAATCCTTCCGGTGGTTTTGTGGCGTCCGCAAACGAGATGAACCTGCCGGCAGACCGGGATCCCGACGCTCCCTCGATCGGCCATGAATGGGCTGAGGGCAGCCGGGCACGGCGCATCAACAAGGTGCTCGAGGCAGACAAAAGCCACACACTTGCAGCATCCATGGCGTTGCAGACAGATGTCTATTCACGGCCTGCCGAGGTCATCGTCACTCTGCTCAGGGGCGCCGCCTCGCGGATGCCGACAGATGCTGTCCAGGCCCGCGGGCTATCGCTCTTCGAAGGCTGGGACTATCGTCTCGAAGCCAAAAGTGCGGCGGCCGCGCTCTTCGAGGTCTGGTGGATGAAACATCTGCGGCCCGGCCTGCTGGCGCGTTTTGCGCCGGATCCGGAAGTTCGCCAGCTTCTCCTTCCCGGCGATTTCGACCGGCTTCTCTCATTGATGAAGGCACCGGAACATTTCTGGTGCGATGAGGAGCGGGATGCTTTGCTTCTTTCGACCCTAATAAAGGGATGGGAGGACTGTGCGGCCCGGCTTGGTCCCGATTGCTCCACGTGGCGCTGGGGCGACCTGCATCGGGCACATTTCGAGCATATTGCGAGCTGCGTGAAGCCGGTGGCCGATACCGCGTGGAATGCAGGTCCGCTTCCGATCGGGGGCAGTCGCTCGACGCCCATGCATGCAGCCTACCGGCTAGGCGACTTCGGTGTAAACGCCGGTGCTTCGGTTCGGTTGGTGATGGATGTCGGTTCCTGGGACGACAGTGTATGCATCAACACGCCCGGCCAGTCGGGGGATCCCCGCTCGCCGCATTATGCAGACCTTTGCGAACCATGGTCGCGCGGGGATTATGTGCCGCTCCTCTTCAGTCGTGAGACGGTCGATGCCGCAACCGCCCATTTGATCCGGCTTGTGTCCGTGCAAAACGAGGAGTGATATGACGATGACCCTTCCCATCACGGCAGGCGATGTCGACCTTGCTGCCCTGATCAATGAACTTTACCTCTGGGTGAAAATGGAAACGCCAAGCGGCGACGCTGCAGCCGTTAACCGCCTCGCCGATCGTGTCGAAGCGGTGGCGCGAGAAGCAGGGTTTACGGTTGAACGCACGGCTGGCAACCTTGGCTTTGGCGACATCCTGGTTGTCCGCACGCCGCGGTCTGAAGGTTATAACGCCAGGAGTGTCCTGATCCTTGCTCACATTGACACGGTGCATGCGCACGGAACCATTCACGAAAGATTGCCGCTTCGCAAGGAAGGCGACCAGCTCTATGGCCCCGGCATCTACGACATGAAGGCCGGTGTGCTGATGGCGCTCGAGGCCATGAAGCTCGCGATGAAGATCGGGCACAATCTGCCGATCGACCTGTTGATCGTTCCGGATGAGGAAGTCGGTTCGAAAAGTTCTCGGCCGGTGATCGAGAAGATTTCCCGCAATGCGGCATTTGCGCTGGTCGTCGAGCCGGCGCGCGACGGTGGCAAGATCGTCACTGCCCGTAAGGGCGTCGGCATGTTTGACATCGTCGTTCGTGGCCGGGCTTCACATGCAGGCGTGCGCCCGCTAGATGGACGTTCGGCGATCCGTGCTGCGGCCCGCCTGGTTCTTGAGCTTGAGGCATTGAACGATCCTGCACGCGGCATCACGGTTACGACCGGCACGATCCATGGTGGCACCGGCCGCAATACGGTTCCGGGGGAATGCCGCCTGCAGCTGGACCTGCGCCTGCCCGACGTTGCAACTGCGGCTGAAGTGATGAACAAGATCAGGTCGATGACACCGGTGGATCCCGATATCAGCTTCGAGATCTCGGGTGATCTCAATCGTCCTCCCTTTGCACAAAGCGAGGAGAGCCGTCGGCTTTTCGATCATACAGCGGGGATCGCAGCCGAGCTTGGTATTGCGCTGGAAGGCATGACGACCGGCGGTGGTTCGGACGGTAATTTTACTGCCGCCATCGGTGTGCCGACTCTTGACGGGCTTGGCGCCGATGGTGCCGGCGCTCACACTTTCGACGAACATATTCTGGTCAGCAGCATCGCTCCTCGCACGGCTGTGCTGGCCAATCTGATAGCCTCACTGGACAGCAAGGCATGAAACGACTGGCAGAGACTGGCGCGACGCTGAACACGGCGGCTGGCGCTTGCGACCAGGCTGGAGCCGGGCGACCACATTATGCAACTTTTCGGTGCCTGATCCGCAGGCCGAGTTCGACCCGCCGAAGGAGACCAAGATGACCGGCCTGTTTTCACCCGCAAACCTGAAAAGCGTGAGGCTCAAGAACCGCATTGTGGTTTCGCCCATGTGCCAGTATCGCGCCGAGGATGGTCGGGCCAATCATTGGCATACGGTTCACCTGGGCAATCTGGCGCTGTCGGGAGCCGGCACGGTGATCATTGAGGCAACGGCGGTCGAACCCGCTGGACGGATTACGCCTGGTGACCTTGGTCTCTATGACGATAACTCGGAAGCTTCTCTGAAGACGTCCATTGAGGCAATGAGAGCGGTAGAGGACTGTGCGATCTTTATCCAGCTTGGCCATGCCGGACGTAAAGCTTCTAGCCATGTTCCATGGGAGGGCGGTCAACTTATTGCTGTGGAAGAGGGCGGCTGGGAAACCTTCGCGCCTTCCGGCATTCCCTTTAAGGAAGGAGACCGCGAGCCGACAGCGATCGATGATGCTGGCCTTGTAAGAATCCGCGAGGCTTTCGTTGACGCGGCGAAGAGAGCCTCTCGCCTCGGCATAGATGGTATTGAACTTCACGCCGCTCACGGCTACCTCCTGCACGAATTCTTGTCGCCTCTGTCGAACCGTCGGGAGGATGCGTATGGCGGTTCGCTTGAGAACCGGATGCGCTTTCCCCTTGAAGTGTTTGAGGCTGTCCGTGCTGCTTTCCCGGCCGACCGACCCGTTGGCGTTCGTGTCTCCGCTTCGGACTGGATGGAAGGAGGCTGGGATCTTTCTCAGACGATCGCCTTCGCCCGTGAGTTGGTGGTGCGAGGCGTTGATTTCGTGGACACCTCCTCGGGTGGACTTGTACCCCAGCAGAAGATTGCCACAGGACCCTGTTACCAGGTGCCGTTTTCCGAAGCGGTCAGAAAGGAGGCCGGCGTCGCCACCTTCGCAGTTGGCATGATCACTGACGCTGAGCAGGCGAATTCGATCATTGCCGAGGGCAAGGCAGATTTCGTGGCGCTTGGACGCAGCATTCTCTTTGATCCTCGCTGGACATGGCGCGCCGCCGCAGCATTGGGCGAGACAATTGACGCGCCGCCTTCATATTGGCGAGGCGTGCCGGCTGCCCAATCTGGCCTTTTCAGAACTCAGATCCAAAAGCGCTAGCTGATGGGTGTGCCTTGACTACATGCCATCATTTACGGCTTGTCTGTCGTGGCTTCGACCATGCTGAGATCGTCGGGACGAGGCGGGCATCTGACCGGGTCCTCGTCGCGTTTGCGCGCAGGCGGGCATGGATCTGAATGAAGTCCAGCCAGTCTCGCCGTCCTGTCTCCCCGCTGTTCGTGCGGATGGTTGTTGCCTGATCCCTAGCTCAGCATGCCTCCATCAACGCGGAACTGCGATCCGGTGACGAAGCTGGATTTCTCGCTGGCGAGGAATAAAACCATGTTGGCAATGTCCTGGCCCTCAGCATAGCGGCCGAGCGGAATCGACTGCGCGATATTTTTCTGCGAAGCACCCGAACCACTTTCAAGCGAACGCATCATCCGCGTGTTGGCCGGTGACGGATGAACGGAATTGACCCGCACCTGATAAGGAGCTGATTCATTGGCGGCAATGCGCGTTAGGCCATGGATCGCGAATTTGGAAGCGACATAGGGCGACACGGGCATCGGTCCGGCCACCAGTCCACCGATGGACGAGGTATTGATGACGCTGCCTGACTTTTTCGCATACATGACCGGCAATACATATTTCAGCCCCATCCAGCAGCCACGCACATTGATCGCCATGACTCGGTCGAAATCCTCGACTTTCTGCTCTACGATCGGGGCGACCTTACCCTCGATGCCGGCATTGTTGAAGAAGACATCGATAGTACCGAAGGCTGTAACGGTTTGCTCGACATAGGCCCTGACGTCTTCTTCCTTTGAAACGTCTGCGACGACGGTGAGTAGCCGGTCAGGACCTGCATTCAGATCTTTGGCTGTCTGCGCTAGTGCATCCTTCGATATGTCGACGATTGCTACCTTGCAACCTTCAGCCAGGAATGCCTTGGCCACGGCCGCGCCCAGGCCGTTCGCGCCACCGGTGATTAAAGCAATTTTCCCGGCCAGATCAGTATAGGTCATGGGTCTCTCCAAAACTCTGCGCTTCGATGATTATCATGCAACGGATCGACGTTCGTCAGAACTGCGAAATTCGTCCCACCGTCGAATTCGGTCGCCGGAACAAGCTGTTCTCCTTTACAGCTTAACCAGCCCCAATTGGACCGCTTGTGCCGCCGCCTCATTCAAATTAGCCGACGTTAACTTGATACGAGCGTTATTCAAGTGAAGACGAATAGTGCTCAAGGAGAGATTAAGGTTGTGGGCGATCTCCTTGGGCTTAACTCCTGTGACGAGATATTGCATGCATCGCAATTGCTGCGGCGTCAGCTTGGGAAGCGCTCGGTGAATATCGGTAAGTGCAACGATCTTTTCGTGGAAGTGCAGACCGATGAACATGAATTCCGCTTTTCTGCGCGAGCGAAAGGCCTGCCAATCGTCATCGTTTGAATTGGAGGTGAACGTGAACAACACGGTATCACCCGGATGTGGGCGAATTGGTATCGTGTAACCCTGGCGGCCAACACCATAGCTGTCTGCTTTCTTGAAAAACTTGCGAACGCCAGGCGTCTCCCGGTCTACATTGTTCCAGTCGAGTGGCAGATTGGCTTGCCGCCCGGAAACGACAACGGGGTCAATGTCAAAATAATCTTTTGTTGTGTACTCCCGTACCCACTGAGGATCGTAGGTTAGGAAGAGAAGTGGATGCTTGTGGCCGGAACCCTCGATACGGGTGGCATGATAGATAATATTCTCGACGTGGTAGAGTTCACGCAGATCAAACAGCAGCCTTCCCATCTGTTGCGGGCTCTTTGCCGCTTCTATGGTATCCAAGGCGAATTGAAATACTTCAGGATCGACTTCCATCACCGTAGGCCTCCCGTCACATCAGTGATAACGGGCAAGTTCTAGCCGTCTTCGCCCGATGCCTCCAGCCGAAAGCCGAAATGAAACATAAAGAAACAAAAGGCCGGCACCGACGGCGAGATATCCACAGTGATCAACCGCTTTTGTTTCTGCGTCAGGTAGGTCCCGAAGTGGTCCGGCATGCGTGCAAGGACGGACCGCAGCGTGTCATCGTACGAGGTCATGACGCGGTCGTTGTCATGAGTGTCGAGGAATTCGACAGGCTTGTGCCGGAAAAAGCTCCGCCCGCCGTTTGTTGCGTTCATGGAAAGCCTGCATTTCGACGGGCTCGACCTGGAACGTGAGATGGATCGCGGCGAACTTTAAAGAGCTCGAACTGACCGGACCGTCGAGGTCTTCGTCACGGATGTCGACCCGTCGGTTGGGTGCGTCCTTGGTCTCAAAGACCCCACGACTATGGAACTGTCGGTTCCATGATGAGCCCGATATAGGAGCCAACGATCCACTGGTCGTGGATCTGCATGGCACGCTCGTCAAAGCCGTCCCTGAGCGCATCTGCTTTTCGGCGATCTTGCGGTCGTCAGGCCTTTTCATTCAAGAAATTTCCGGAGCCGCATCATTCAATGCATGTATTTGTATCCGCTAATGGAATCGGATTTTGTCATCTGTCCCGTTATTCCCTTTCGGTTTTAATTCTCCAGGACCCGGTTGACTCCATAGTCAGATAAGAACAAAAACAGAACATAGATCGCTTGTCCATTATTGGAAAGGCCGGAATTTGGACGCCCATGAACCATGCAGAACCGTGCCCAGACACTTCGTATCGAGGAACTTAGAGAGCGTATTGAACGCCTTGGAGGTGCCGGGCACCGTAAGCGGGAGGTCTTGCCATTCGGCATCGAACCGATCGATGGGCATCTTCCAGGCGGCGGTTTGGCTCTTGGCAGTCTTCACGAGGTTGCAGGTGGAGGCAATGGGGCACTGGACGGAGCGGCCGCAGCTCTTTTCACAGCAGGTATTGCAGCAAGAACAAACGGCAAGGTGCTGTGGTGCGTGACGCGACAGGATTTGTTTATGCCGGCGCTGGTCCAGGCAGGTCTTTCGCATAATCGCGTCATCATGGTTGAATGCCGTGATGAAAACGGCGTCTTGGACTGTTTCGAGGAAGGCCTGCGATATCGAGGATTGGGTGCCGTCATCGGGGAGGTGGCCCGGATGACGATGACGACATCGCGCCGCCTGCAACTGGCAGCCGAAAGCTCCAACGGTCTGGGCATTGCTATTCGCCGTTGGCGACGTCACGCCGACGTGACTGACTTCGGCCATCCCACGGCAGCTGTCACACGCTGGCGTATTTCTGTCCTTCCATCCCAGCCGCTTCCAGTTCCCGGCATTGGTAGAGCGCGCTGGTATCTTGAACTTCTTCGTTGTCGAGCCGCAGAGAGTGCTGATTATGTGGTCGAAGCCTGCGATGCCCAGGGTCGTCTCAGTATACCTACCGAGTTTTCCGACGGATCGGTACAGAAGGATGCTTGGGCAACACGCTCCTCCATCTGACAGGCCCGTCGTTATGGTCGGCCGTCAAGCCAGCCGCAGGCTGGTTATGGCGACAGATGCTGCGGCATCCGCATTGGGCCTGCATGTCGGCATGACAGCCAGCAAGGCACAGGCTCTCGTAAGCAATCTTGTCGTCGAAGATCTTCGTCCAGATGACGACCGCCGCGAACTGGAACGGCTGGCGTTATGGCTTTTAGGAAATTATGCGCCTGTTGTTGCCGTTGATCCACCAGACGGGCTGGTTATCGATACGACGGGTGCGGACCATTTGCATGGCAACGAGACCTTGATGATTACGGGTATCGTCAACAGGCTGCATGGCATCGGTTTTTCTGCCCGGGTTGCGATTGCCGATACCTGGGGAGCGGCCCATGCCCTGGCTCGATGGCGCGCCAATCCTCACCTGGTTGCCCCTCCGGGCGAAGTGGCAATAGCCATGCTTGATCTTCCCATCACTTCCTTGCGCCTTGATGCCAATACGGTGCGGTCGCTGAACGCTCTCGGTTTTGACAAGGTAGGCGATCTGGAGGCGACACCGCGAGCGCCGCTGGCATTGCGGTTTGGATCGGAGGTGGGGCGAAGACTGGACCAGGCCTTTGGCAGGTTGAGTGAACCGATTGTTCCCATTCGACCGCCAGATATTGTCGAAGTTCGCCGAGCGTTTCCGGAGCCGATATCGGCCGCTGAAACGATTAGCCGCTACATTCGAAAGCTGGTGAAGAGGATCTGCTCGGATCTGGAGCTGCGCGGGTTGGGTGTTCGTCGTCTCGATCTGTTCTGTCATCGCGTTGATGGTGACGTCCAGATCATCAGGGCAGGGACTGCCAAACCTGTTCGGGACGCTGAACGTCTGTCACGGCTGCTTTGCGATCGGATAGAAGCAATCGACCCGGGTTTCGGGATCGAAATCATGGTTCTAACTGCCAGCTGCGTTGAACCCCTTGAGGCTGTCCAGTCGTCTTCAGCTCTGATTGAAGCCCCTGAAGCCAATGTCGGTGGACTGGTGGATGTCATTGCGAACCGTGGTCATCGTATTTACCGCATTGCGGCGGTTGAGAGCGATGTGCCAGAGCGGTCATTTCAGCTGATACCACCCCTTGCCGATGATGCTGAAGGAGAGTGGAACCTTGATTGGCCAAGGCCTTCGCGCTTGTTCCTCCATCCGGAACCAATCCAGTGTCTCGCTCTTCTCCCGGATCACCCACCAGCGAATTTTGTCTGGCGGGGAATGCGTCATGTTGTCAAACGCGCAGACGGTCCTGAGCGCGTCTTTGGAGAATGGTGGAGACGTGACAGGGAACTGGTGGCGGTCAGGGATTATTTTTCTGTCGAGAACGAAGCTGGAGAACGCTTCTGGATCTATCGCCAAGGCGATGGCGAGCATGCCGACAGTGGATCCGGAGGCTGGTTTATCCACGGAATATTCGCATGACACAGCAACCTCGTTATGTCGAACTGCAAGTAACTTCGCATTTTTCCTTTCTGCGAGGTGCCAGCTCTTGTGAAGACCTCTTCGCAACAGCGGCACGTCTCGGTATCGAAGCGCTTGCAATCACTGACCACAACAGCCTTGCAGGTATCGTTCGGGCATATCAGGCAGCCAGGGATAGCGGTATTCGACTTGTCGTTGGATGTCGGCTTGATCTGCGCGAAGACATCTCAGTTCTGGTCTATCCTACCGACCGTCCGGCCTATTCCCGGCTATGCCGCCTTCTGTCTTTGGGGAAAGGTCGGGCAGGGAAAGGCAAGTGTGACCTGTCATGGGATGACCTTGTCACGCATGGCGAAGGTCTGCTCGTTGTCCTGCTTCCGGACAACGGAGACGACCTCTGTGCCGTCACCTTGAAACGGCTATATCAGGATTTCGGTGGCCGTTGCTATCTGGCCCTTACACTTCGCCGTCGACCGAACGACCAACTGCGTTTGCATGAACTGTCAAATATGGCAGCCCAGGCCGGCGTGCCGACCGTGGTTACGAATAACGTTCTGTTTCATGATCGTGATCGACGGATGATGCAGGATATCGTCACCTGCATTCGACACAACTGCACGATCGATGAACTAGGGCATCGAAAACAACGTTTTGCCGACCGTTACCTGAAGCCGCCTGAAGAAATGCATCGGCTGTTCAAGCGATATCCTGAGGCAATGGCGCGAACGACCGAGATTGCAAAGCGATGCAGGTTTTCTCTGGATCAGCTTGTCTACCAGTATCCGGAGGAAATTCTGCTGCCTGGCCTGACGGCGCAAGGAGCTCTGGAAAAACTGACCTGGGAGGCGGTGCCGGATCGGTATCCGGAAGGGCTGCCGGATGATGTACGCAAGATACTGAAGCATGAATTGCAGCTCATAGCGAAGCTGGAATATGCGTCATATTTCCTGACTGTGAACTCTGTTGTTCGCTTTGCCCGTTCCAAGGGTATCCTTTGCCAGGGCAGGGGGTCGGCCGCCAATTCCGCCGTCTGTTACGTCCTGGGCATCACTTCGATCGATCCCTCTCGCAATGACCTTCTCTTCGAACGTTTCGTGTCGGAGGAGCGCCGCGAGCCACCTGATATCGACGTCGATTTCGAGCATGAGCGACGAGAAGAGGTCATCCAGTGGATCTATGAAACCTATGGACGCAAACGGGCAGCCTTGTGTTCCGTGGTCATCAGCTATCGGGCAAAAGGCGCTCTTCGCGATGTCGGTAAAGCACTGGGCCTTCCAGAGGATCTGACAAAGATGCTGTCATCACAAGTCTGGGGCTGGAAGGAGGGTATTGGAGAAAAGCAGGCCAATGACCTCAACCTCAACACCACTGACAGACGATTACGGCTTGCTTTCGATCTGGCACAGCAACTGGTCGGCACGCCGCGGCACCATTCACAACATCCTGGTGGGTTCGTTCTCACACAAGACCGGCTCGACGAACTTGTGCCGATTGAGCCGGCTGCCATGGACGATCGGCAGATCATTGAATGGGACAAGGATGACATCGACATCCTGAAATTCATGAAGATGGATGTGCTGGCCCTTGGAATGCTTTCCTGCATGAAGCGTGGCTTTGATCTTCTCGAAGAGCACAAGGGGATCAGGATGGATCTCGCGTCAATTCCGCCAGAAGATCCTCGCACCTATGCCATGATCAGAAGGGCCGACACGCTCGGAACGTTCCAGATTGAAAGCCGTGCCCAGATGTCGATGCTGCCACGTATCAAGCCGAGAACCTTCTATGATCTCGTCATTGAAGTTGCCATTGTCCGTCCCGGTCCAATTCAAGGTGACATGGTCCATCCTTATCTTCGGCGTCGGGAAGGCAAGGAAAAAATAGAATATCCGAAACCGGAACTCGAGAAGGTGCTTGGCAAGACATTAGGGGTGCCGCTCTTTCAGGAGCAGGCCATGCGCGTCGCCATAGAATGTGCAGGGTTCACGGCAGGTGAGGCAGATCAGCTTCGTCGTGCCATGGCAACGTTCAAGCATACGGGAGGTGTCTCCAAGTTTGGTACCAAGCTGATCGAGGGCATGGTTGCCAACGGCTATTCCCGAGAATTTGCGCTCAAGACATTTTCTCAACTTGAAGGGTTTGGTTCCTATGGCTTTCCGGAAAGCCATGCAGCTTCGTTTGCCCTGATTGCCTATGCGTCTTCCTGGCTGAAATGCTGGCACCCCGAAATATTCTGTGCTTCCCTCATCAATGCACAGCCGATGGGTTTTTATGCGCCTGCCCAGATTGTCCGTGATGCCCGTCAGCATGGAGTTGAAGTCAGACCCGTCTGTGTCAATGCATCGCGTTGGGATTGCACGCTTGAAGATGCAGATAATGGCAGGCTTGCCGTCCGCCTGGGGATGCGAATGGCCAAGGGACTGGCAAACAGGCACGCTGCCTTGATCATTGCCGCTCGTGAGGAACAGTCATTTCAGTCCATTGATGATCTGTGGCAACGCGCCGGGGTTCCTGCCGCTGCCCTGGTCGAACTTGCCGAGGCCGATGCATTTCTGCCGTCAATGAAACTGGCACGTCGAGATGCCATTTGGGCGATTGAAGCCTTGAGAGACGAACCACTTCCACTGTTTGCAGCAGCAGCTGTTCGGGAACAGAAGTCCATTCCGGAAGCTTCGGAGCCAACCGTTATATTGCAACCGATGACAAAGGGACGAGAGGTCGTTGAGGACTATTGCCATACGGGACTAACCCTTCGAGAGCATCCGATTACCTTCCTGAGGGGAGATATGAAGAAACGTCGGATTGTAACCTGTGATGAGGCAATGAACGCTCGTGACGGCAAATGGGTGGAGACCGCAGGTCTCGTTCTTGTTCGTCAAAGACCCGGTTCCGCAAAAGGTGTGATGTTTGTCACCATTGAGGATGAGACAGGTATTGCCAACCTGATTGTCTGGGTGAAGACATTCGAGAAGTTTCGGCGCGCTGTACTTGGTGCAGGCATGATTGGTGTCTATGGCAAGATCCAGCGGGAGGGACAGGTCGTACACCTCGTTGCGTATCGCATCACAGACATGTCCGCTGAACTGGCAAGTGTCGGTTCAAAAGACAGGACATATCCGCATGGTGGGGAGGGGGCGGTCATGGATGAGATAGGTGCACCTGATTTTGTCAACCAGAGAATGCGTAGCATTGCAGACGGATATGGTCGCCATGACCACATTCGCGTGAAGGCGCGGGATTTCAGATAGTGTGGAGCGAACTTAAAGAACCAGCGCGAGCGGGGAAGTCGTGGCCTTCGATACCAACGATCGGAATGAACTGTATCGCCATATGACGCGCAGCGTTGGCGTGGTCCCGGGTGTCATTCAACGGGGGAGCGGCTTCAGGAAGATCCGCTGAGTAGGACAAGGTCGCCTACGGTAGACAGCCTTTTTGATGTTGCGCTACACACCGGCCTTGCACCCGCGAAATCGATGGACTGTTTCCGAAAGGCTTGCCGCCAGGGAAACTAAGCGCGACAAATCACGTGTAGCTAACACGCAGGGAACCACCACCAATGAACAACCCACGACACCAGTACAGCGCAGCTTGCCATTGCGGTTCGGTGCAGTTCAAAGTGCGCCTGACGGATGAGTTCAATACGATCCGGCGGTGCTCATGCTCATATTGCCGCATGCGGGGCGCCATCGCCGTTTCGGCGCAACTGTCAGATATTGAATTCGTCAAAGGCCAGGACAACCTGACGCTTTATCAGTTCAATACCGGAACTGCGAAGCATTATTTCTGCAAGACATGCGGTATCTACACCCATCATCAGCGGCGCTCGAACCCAGGCCAGTTTGGAATTAACGTCTCATGTATCGACGGTGTCAGCCCGTTTGATTTTCCTGAAGTGTTAGTAATGGACGGGGTCTCGCACCCTTCAGATTCTTCTGGCGGCCCCAAAACTGCAGGGATCTTGCGGTTCAGTCCAATGGAATAGACACAAGATGGGAGTGTTCTCTGGGGCCGCATAACGGTCGAGCGCGCGGGTCCGGCCATCTTAGAAGATGGCTTTCGGCTTGCTGGTGGTTTCTGCTATGACCTCAGCCTTCCAGCGATTGCGCTTGGCTGTTTGGCCGTCTGGACTTCACTTCATCGGCCCCGGCATGTTCAAAACTGATCTTATCACCAAGTTTCCCCCGGACTCATCAACTGAACGCCCAGACGGTGTGTGATCGTCTGCTTTGTCTTCAACAGTGACCGAACTATTGCGGAATGGGTCGCGTCAGACATTCAATAAAGGGTTCCTGCTCTGCAAATGACGGACGATTGCGTGGCCAGGTGATCCAATAGCCGCCTTGCATTTGTAAAGTCTGTTCGGTCAGTCGCTTTACTCTGCCGGCCGTGATTGCAGTGGTACTCAATGGAAGCGAGGCAATCAAAATACCGGCTCCGGCCTCGGCCGCCCTCAGCGACTGGACGAATGTGTCAAAACGCAGGGCGGGTATCGAAGGTGGAGGATCACCCATTGCATTGGCCCAATCCTGCCAACCCGCTCTCGGACCAGACGTGGCGATCAGAGGTAGGCTTTGCCAATCCTCACCAGCGTCGCCTACCAGATCCGGTGATGCGAGCGGTGTGAGAGCTTCGCCGAAGAGTTGTCGAGCATTGCGACCTGGCCAGTTACCCGTGCCAAATCTGATCTCGAAGTCGGCCTCAAGCCGCTCATAGTCCGGCAAGTGTTGAATTGTCTGCAAGGAAAGCTGCACATGAGGCATGCGATGGGCGATATCGCTCAGACGTGGAACCACCCACAATTCGATCACCGAATTGGAGGCGGCAATGGTGATTTTTCGTCGGGGTTGCTCGAAGAGGTCCGAAGCACTGCGCAACAGTCGGGTCAGCGCGTCCTGGACATGCGGCAGCCAAGATTCTCCCTGTGATGATAAAATTACGCCTCGGGCCTGCCTGTTGAACAATTGTGCACCGAGTTGCAGCTCAAGTTTCCTGATCCGCTGGCTGACCGCTGCCTGTGTCAGACCCAGCTCGTTTGCGGCCGCCGTGAAACTGCCTAGCCGAGCGGCAGCTTCGAACACGCGTATCCATTCGAGCGGGGGAAGCTGTGGTTTTGGCTTAGCCATAACGAATTCGCTGTCATATTGTTAAAAAAGATTGTTTGTCGTTATGTCTTCCTCCGTGTCAACCTCTGCTCATCGATTACGAAACAACGGAGCAGGCCATGCCCGACACGACTTCAATAGAAATCTTATATGGTGGTGAAGCGCTTGCGCTTGACCTACCTGGCAAAGGACGTCAGCGATTTCATGCAATCTGGCTTCGCGACAATGCCTGGGATGAAGCGACGCGTGCGTCAGGAAACGGTCAACGTCTGATTACATTGGGAGATATTCCCGCCGACACTCGAATTGCTGACGCATATATCGGGGCAGGGCAACTTCAGGTGAAGTTCCAACATGAAGACAAAACCATTGCGTTCGATCTCGCGTGGCTTGCTGATCATGCCTACGATGTCAGTGATAAACAGGTTCTCGGCTGGACCGCTCCTGAGATCGAGACGTGGGATGCAACGCTCGGTGCACGGATCCCCGTTGCCGATTTCGGTGCCGTCAGTCGTGACCAAGTGACGCTTGCCCAATGGCTTCACGGCGTGCAGCGCTTCGGTTTCGGTAAACTCACAAATGGTCCGGTGGAGAATAAAGCGCTGTTCAAGGTTGTCGACTTGTTCGGTTATGTTCGTGAAACCAATTATGGTCGTCATTTCGAAGTTCGCACCGAGGTGAACCCTTCGAACCTCGCATATACCGGGCTAGGTTTGCAGGCACATACGGATAATCCTTATCGCGACCCTGTTCCGACACTGCAGATACTTTACTGCCTGGAGAATTCTGCTGAAGGCGGTGAGAACATGGTGGTCGATGGGTTTCGGGCTGCAGAGCGCCTCCGCAATGAAAACGAACGTGGCTTCGATCTTTTGACGCGGTACTGCGCTCGGTTTGAGTATGCGGGCACCTCAGGTGTCTGCCTGCGATCACGTCGGCCCATGATTGAACTCGCACCGGACGGCGAACTGGTCGGCATCCGATTCAACAATCGATCGGCAGCTGCGATCACCGATGTTCCATTTGAAGATATGGCCGATTACTATCGGGCCTACCGTCAATTGGGCGAGATCATTGATGACACATCCATGGAGGTGACGTTCAAGTTGTCGCCTGGCGAAAGCTTCATCGTTGACAACATGCGGGTGCTTCACGCTCGCAAGGGCTATTCCGGTTCGGGATCGCGGTGGCTGCAAGGTTGTTATGCAGACAAGGACGGTTTGCGCTCAACGCTCGCTTCGATTGAACGTCAAGAGAGGAAGGTGGCCTGATGGCAAACATCAACCCCGACGAACTGACGCCCGCGACAATCGTGCCGTTTCTAGCCGACATCTTCGCCCGTCGTGGAGGCGAAGAATATCTTGGTGAACCAGTGACCATGGCAGAACACATGCTGCAGGGGGCTTTTCTCGCTGAGCAGCAAGGCGAACCAGAAATCATAATTGTCGCGGCCCTGCTCCACGATATCGGACATTTCACAAGCGAGTTTGGTACGTTCTCAATGGACGACACCCATGACAAGCACCATGAAGAAGCGGGTGCGGCAGTACTCGAACGTTTCTTCCCCACGCTCGTTATCGACTGTGTGCGATATCACGTCGCCGCCAAACGTTATATCTGCGCAACGGATCCTGCGTATTTCGGGAATCTATCGGCTGCATCTATCCACTCATTGAAACTCCAGGGAGGGCCGATGACGCCCGACGAGGTCAGGGAGTTTGAGCGCAATCCTAATTTCAAGCAGATTGTTCGCGTTCGACACCTGGATGATGCAGGTAAGATTGCAGAGATGAAGACGCCTAGCTTTGCTCATTACGCGCCGATGGTGCAGCGAATTGTCGATGCGTATTGCAGAGAGAAAGTGCACTGATCTGATCTGGCAGTAATCAGTTAACCGGGTTCACTTCGCAGGCGCTTCCGGAGCATGGTTCTCTAGCAATGCAAAAATCTTGAAGGTCGAATTTCAAATGTTTTATTACAGAAGTTATAACGAAAGGAGATACAATGACGACGCTTAAGATACGGCAAATCGGGAACTCTCTCGGCGTCGTATTGCCGAAGGATATCTTGAGCCGCCTCAACGTAAAAGATGGCGACAACCTGTTGTCACGGATGCAGCTGATGGATCAGTGCGTCTGACGCCTTACGATCCAGAATTTGACGTTCAGTTGCGAGCGGCCCGTGAAGGAATGAAAAAATATCGTAACGCTCTACGGAAGCTCGCTCAATGACCGACCCGACCTGGCTTTACGGTCGGTTATTAACATGATCCACGATATTCAGCTTGCCGAACATGGAGGTTCCACAGGCATCAGAGACGACGGACTATTGGAATCTGCCTCGGCGCGTCCCAAACAACTCCATGCCTATGGTCGAGGGGATGTCTTTGACTATGCGGCCTCATACGCCTACGGGATTGCGAAAAATTATCCGTTCGTGGATGGGAACAAGCGGACCGGCTTTCTGGCCGCCTATACATTTCTAAAGATCAATGGGGAGGAGCTTTCAGCAAACGAGCTTGATGCCGCTGATGCCACACAAGCTCTTGCATCGGGTGAATTGGATCAGGCTGGAGATGCCGCCTGGCTCCGGGAGAACACGCCATGATGCTTTGCAATTCCCATCTGCCCGTGGACTTTGCGGTGACATCGAAGCGTTTCTTCGTCTGAAGCGAGGGCGATGAGATAGCCGTTTCCTTGGGGTGTAACAATGGCGACAGGGCTGTATCGATGATGGAAAACGAAGCCTCCTCAAAGAGATAACTTCGAAATGACCTAGTCGACAGTATGTATCCGATCATGAGCAATGAGGTTCGATTGATGTAGCTATTCAAGATAGACCAAAACAGTAAAAGATGGTCTTTGGATGTTTGATGCCGAGGGAAAGATATGAAGATCCTTGAAATCCGCGAGAAGACCGTCTCGATTGCCTCCCCTATCGCCAATGCCTATATCGATTTTTCGAAGATGACCTGCTCCGTTGTTGCGGTTGTCACCGATGTGGTCCGCGATGGCAAGCGCGTGGTCGGCTACGGCTTCAACTCCAACGGCCGTTACGGACAGGGTGCTCTGATGCGCGACAGGTTCATCAGCCGCGTTCTCGAAGCCGACCCGGCAAGTCTCGTTGACGATGCCAACGACAATCTGGATCCTTTCGCGATCTGGAAGACGTTGATGATGAATGAAAAGCCTGGAGGCCACGGTGAACGTTCCGTCGCCGTCGGCACCATCGACATGGCTGTGTGGGACGCCGTGGCCAAGATTGCTGGCGTACCGCTTTGGCGACTGCTTGCCGATCGTTTCCGCGGCGGCGTAGCCGACGAGAAGGTCTGGGTTTATGCTGCTGGCGGTTACTATTATCCGGGCAAGGACCATCGACAACTGCAGGACGAGATGCGCAGTTATCTCGACCGCGGCTACCGCGTGGTGAAGATGAAAATCGGTGGCACATCGATCGCCGAAGACATCGCCCGTATCGAAGCTGTAATCGACGTGGTGGGCGATGGCGGCCGGCTCGCGGTCGATGCCAATGGTCGCTTCGACCTTGAAACCGCCATCACTTATGCCGAGGCACTCAAGCCCTATGGCCTGTTCTGGTATGAGGAGCCAGGTGACCCACTCGATTATGCTCTCCAGGCTGAACTCGCGGGCCATTACGATCTGCCGATGGCGACTGGCGAGAACCTCTTCTCGCATCAGGACGCTCGCAATCTTTTGAGATATGGCGGCATGCGCTCCGACACCGACTGGCTGCAATTCGACTGCGCGCTGTCCTACGGGCTGGTGGAATATCTGCGGACGCTTGACGTGATGCAGGGACTGGGCTGGTCGTCACGCCGCGTGGTTCCTCACGGCGGCCACCAGATGTCGCTCAATATCGCGGCCGGCCTCCACCTTGGCGGCAATGAGAGCTACCCGGACGTATTCCAGCCCTTCGGTGGTTTTGCAGATACCATCGCTGTCGAAGACGGCCATGTCGGCCTGCCGCAGATCCCGGGCATAGGGTTTGAAGCGAAGTCGGCGCTTTACCAACTGATGCGAGATATTGCCGACTGAAGATGCGGCTCAGAAATTCTGGCGGAGCGGCCGGCGAGTAGATATGTCTGCGGCATATCGAAACGGTATTTGCGACGTTATGGACAACGTTGGTTCCAAGTCCCATTTGTTTGGTATCAGTTTCAAGGAGGCATCCATGACAATTTACAAGAAGACAGAAAGTGCGATCGCCAAACTATCGCCCGAGGAATATCGGGTGACGCAGCAAAATGCGACCGAACGTCCAGGTACTGGTGCACTTCTATACAACAAGGAACCCGGAATTTACGTTGATATCGTCTCGGGCGAACCGTTGTTTGCGTCGTCGGACAAATTCGAGTCCGGTTGTGGATGGCCAAGCTTCACCAAACCAATCGAAAACGAAAATGTGAATGAACTTCGCGACGACAGCCACGGCATGATCCGCACAGAAGTCCGTTCGACGCATGGCGACAGCCATCTCGGCCATGTTTTCAATGACGGCCCGAGTGATCGCGGCGGCCTGCGCTACTGCATCAATTCGGCCTCGCTACGTTTCGTACCGCGTGATGAAATGGTAGAACAAGGTTATGGCGAATACCTCAATCAGGTGGAGGACATTCAATGACAACTGAACGCGCCGTTCTCGCTGGTGGCTGCTTCTGGGGTATGCAAGATCTCATCCGCAAGCTGCCCGGAGTGATCTCGACCCGGGTTGGATATACCGGTGGTGACGTACCCAATGCGACATATCGCAACCACGGTACTCACGCCGAGGCGATCGAGATCACCTTCGATCCCTCGCAGATCACTTACCGGCGGATCCTTGAGTTCTTTTTTCAGATCCACGATCCGACGACACCGAACCGCCAGGGAAATGATCGGGGCACGAGCTATCGTTCAGCGATTTATTTCACCAACGATCAGCAGGAGGCCGTTGCGCTCGATACGATCGCCGACGTTGATGCGTCGGGTCTATGGCCAGGCAAGGTCGTCACCGAAGTTGAGCCGGTCGGCGATTTCTGGGAGGCAGAGCCCGAACATCAAGACTATCTGGAGCGGATTCCAGATGGATACACGTGCCATTTTATTCGTCCGGACTGGGTATTGCCGCGAAGGACGGGCACTGCCGCCTGACAAGGGTCGTGGCGTGATACTGTAGGCCTGCTGTGTGCGGACATCACGAGAGATTGGCTTGATTACCATCCGTTCGATATCTGCCGGGCGGATGGATACGGCGAGAAGGGGTCCTCGATGCTGGCCAATTTGAACAGAACCATCAATCCTGTACATCTTTGGTCACGACGTTTGGGAGACAATGGGTCTTGATTTCGGATGCAGCATAGATTGCTGCCCGTTGCCACGACTCGTCAGTATCACCGCGGTAACTTAAAAAGCGGTCGCAAGTGGGCTTGTTGGTTGTCAGGTCGAGCACGGCGAATTTCAGTCCACCGATGAGCGTGCTCATCTTTCGGACTTCACCAATCAGCAGGTAGTTCGCACCGGCTTTTCTCGCTTCAAGCGATAGGGTTTCCAATCCGACAGCACTTGCGGTGCATCTTGCGCCTTCGCATGCAAGCGGAGCAACTTCGATGTCATCGGTGGTGGAAAGGGCATTGCGAACCGTTGCGTCAAGTCTCTTCAAACGCTTTGCGTGCTCGGCGTGCTGGTCCTTCACTTCGCCCGATGTATCTATGAAACCGAAATTGGTGGTTGCCACGATGGTCGGGTCTGCAGCCATGACCAGATTTGTGGGTATAGCTGCTATAACCGCCGCCAATGCCAGCGACCGACAGTTGGTCGGCAACATGAGGCAGGATACTGAAATCGATGGATGCCGTACTGGACGCATTGCTGATCCTCCCGACGTCAAGCTGACGGCAGCATAGCAATGATCGGCCTATGGTTCCAGAAATTGTGCAGGCTGTTATCTGACAAGCTCTGCCAGATGATCGCCCAATCGAAGTGCCAGTGCGACAGCCGGCAAGGTCGGATTGGCCTGGCTCCCGGTTGCGAAGACGCTGGCTCCTGCAAGATACAGATTGGCAATATCGTGCGCTTTGCAATTGCCATCGACAATACCCTGTGAAGAAGAAGTCGACATCCTTGCAAGGCCGATCTGATGGTATCCGTCCAAGGCCTGGTCCAGGACTGCCTGCTCCCGACCTGCTTCTTCGTGAAGATATTCAAGCTTTCCCAATCCATTTTGCTGGAGCCAATTATCCAGGAGGGCATGCGACCGCAATACCGATTGCGCGTCATCTTTTCCGGCATGATAGTCAACAGACAGAACGAATCCCGTATCTGTGTTGCGCAGTTGGACGCGGCTGTGTTCGCTTGGCGTCTGCTCTGCATGATAGCGAAGAAGATAGCGATTGGCCGGATTGACCAGCATCCTCCTTTTCTTCCCGCCCCACAACTGTGCCAATGATCGTGCAACTTTGCGAAGCGACAAGTCCTGACTTGCGATGTTTCGCAGATGCGTACGGACCTCTCCGCGAGCAGCCGGTCTTGTCCGTGGTGCCAATCCCCTCGATAGCAACCGGTAAGTGCCGGAAAAGAGGAGTATCAGGTAGATCAGCGAAAGCGTGCCGGAGCCGTGACGTGGATCCGACAGCGAGATGGCATCGGTCCAGAAGACGGTATTCAACACTTCTTCTTTCAACTGGTGTTCAGGTGAAAGTTGCATTCGCCTTCGAAAGACATGACCGTGCTCGTCGGTCTGGAATGACAGATCTTGAGCAAGTTCTGCCGAGGTGATCTCCATGAGTGCCAGATAGCCGGTCAGGTGCCCTTGATAAAAGCGACCGAGCGGACCGTTCCGTCCTCCCAGCAGTTGTGGCTGGTGTTCCTGCAATGACAGGAGGAGCCGAACGGTCTCCAGGCCGCCTGCTGCAAGCACGAAGATCGTCGCCGCAACCGTCTCTGATTGCTCCGCCCTGCAGACGCGCACGGAACTGACGCGTTCCCCGTCAGGGTTCATGCTGATTTCCGTTACGCGTGCCCCTGTCACCAGCGTGATACGCTCCAGTTTCTCGATCTTCTGCCTGTAGAATGGTCCAAGCGTCCGGTTCTTGCTCCATCGCTCGATAGCGTTGAGATGGACTGCTTCATCCGCATCGGTGGCAAGCCTGGGCACCAGACCGGTACCACATTGCAAAAAGGTGAATGCCTCATCGTAATAGCGGCTTACCTGGGAGTGTTGGATGGGCCAGCCGGAAAATGGAACATGTTGCCGCCGCTCAAAGTCGAGGTCGTCATAGGTTACGCATCGACCGCCCCACAGCGTGGTCGTACCACCCAGTCCGCTCCCGGTCGTAAAGTTGGATGCGGCATGGTTCTGCGTCATATATTCTGTTTTGGAAGTTGAATTTGGCCTTGTGTCATTGTCAGGACCCGCTTCCAGGATAACAACCGAAAGGCCGCAATCGTGAAGCTTGAAAGCAAGAGCCAGACCGGCGGGCCCTGCACCCACCACACAGACATCTGCGGCAGGAATCGGGTCGCCACTGCTTGATAAAATCATCTAATGGTTTCTCTGTACGCACACTCGAAAATTGCAAATCCCCCAACCAGCAAGTTCCGATGGGATAGTGCTCGAGCTGAAGTATCATGGCGCAAAATGGGTCGGGAGTGAGAGCAGTCAAGCAGGCATTGGCAAGAATTCGGCATTGGCAAGCATAAGGATACCAAGCTCGCCCCGGATTGGGCTTGCAGCATCTGCCGCCCACCGTCCATAGTTCATGCGCTGTTGTTAAAATGAGATGTGAGCTCAAGGAGCCAAGATGACCTGCCCAAGTTTCGATCTTTCCGGCCGCCGTGCCCTCGTAACCGGAGCAAGCCGCGGTATCGGTCAGACAATTGCGGTTGCATTGGCTGAGGCTGGAGCGGATGTGGCGGTCACGGCGCGGTCAATCGATGGGCTTTCCGAAACCCGGGCACTCATAGAGGCGACCGGCAGGCGCTCGGCGGCGCTATGTCAGGATGTTCGAGAGGTTGAAGCCTGCCAGGACATTATCAATGCGGCTGCCGACGCGTTGGGTGGGCTCGATATCCTGATCAACAATGCCGGGTTCGAGAATGTCCGACCGTCGTTTGATGTGGATGAGGCGCTCTGGGAAACGATCTTGTCGACGAACCTGAAGGGAGCCTTCTTCTGTTCCCAGGCGGCGGGTCGCATCATGGCTGCGGCAGGTGGCGGCGCAATCGTCAATCTCTGCTCGCTGACATCTTTTGTCGGCATTCCAACAGCCGTTCCCTATGGCGCTTCGAAATCGGGTCTTCTCGGTGTCACAAAGGCGCTTGCCAGCGAATGGGCGGCACATGACATTCGCGTCAATGCCATTGCCCCGGGTTATTTTCGCACGGCCATGACGGAGGTCTTCTACGAGGATGAGGCATGGCAATCGCGCATGCTTGACAAAATCCCTCAGCGCCGTTTCGGCGAAAAAGGCGATATCGGCGGGGTCGCCGTCTTTCTGTGCAGTGACGCAGCGGCCTACGTGACCGGCCACTGCATCCCGGTTGACGGTGGCTATCTCGCCTCGATCTGACCCCGACTAGACAAGCATGATCCGGCAAAGCAAACCGTACCGAAACATGCCGGACAGGCTTGCCTTTCAGATTGCGGGCGACAAGACTGTCGTGGAGAGGGTTTCGTGGATGCATAAATATTCGTCACGCGTTCTTGTGGCCCAAAAGATGCGCATATTTGCTTGACGGTACTTGCGTAGATATGGATAGACAGTCTAACGCAAGATCCGCTCGAGTGCCGCCGGCGGATGACGAAATGAAGCTTCGGGATGGCCTTGGTCATCAGACCGGGCAAGACAGGGGAATTTGATGGACGTTGTTGCTGCTGGCCATAGTCCGAATGGATCGACCGGTCAGATCGCTGTCTCCGTCAAGGATGTTGGCATGGTCTTCGGCGATGTGCATGCCGTAAAGGACGCCTCCTTCGATCTGCCGAAGGGGCGTTTTTTGACCATTCTTGGTCCCTCCGGTTCCGGCAAGACAACGCTTCTTCGCATGATAGCCGGTTTTGACCGGCCAACTGGCGGTGAGATATTCATCAACGGTCAGCCTGTCAGCGCAGTTCCACCATATCGGCGTGCAATTGGAATGGTGTTTCAGAAACTGGCCCTCTTCCCCCACATGACGGCCGCTGAGAACGTGGCCTTTCCCCTCAAGATGCGCCGCCATGATGCCCGCACGATCCCGGACAAGGTCAATCGATATCTGGATCTCGTGCGACTTGGTGGTTACGGAAACAGACGTATCAACGAATTGTCCGGTGGCCAGCAACAGCGTGTCGCCATTGCCCGAGCCCTCGTATTCGAACCCGATCTTCTCCTGCTGGATGAACCGCTTGCAGCACTTGACCGCAAGCTGCGCGAAGAGATGCAGCTCGAATTTCGCCGCATCCAGAGAGAACTCGGGGTCACCACCATCAATGTTACACACGACCAGCGCGAGGCGCTGGTCGTGTCCGACGAGATCATCGTCATGAATGACGGCGAGATCCAGCAAAAGGCCCGCCCCGTCGATGCCTATCGTGCGCCTTCCAACGCCTTTGTTGCCAATTTCATCGGGGTGACGAACTTTATTGAAGGCACGGTCATAAACGTTGACGCTTCTGGTGTTACGGTGGAGACAAATGGTCGGCGCATTGCTGGTGTCACCGCCGATCGTTTCCTTGTGGCAGGCATGTCTTGCGCAGGCGCCGTTCGCGCCGAGCAGGTTCGCATTGCACCGGCAGACGGTCACCTTGATGGTCTCGATACAGTTGTCGAGGGTAGGGTCGTCGATTGCATCTTTGAAGGCGAGCGCCTTGTCTACGAAATTCGGGTTCCAGATCTGGCCAACGTGCTGATGCGTGTTTTTGATCACGAGCCAGAATCTCATTTGCAGTTCGAACCGGGCGACGAAGTCCGTCTCGGCTGGAATGCAAGGGATATGCATGTCTTTCAAAAATGACCCCAAGAAGGTCCATTCAGAGGAGAAACGAACAATGTCGCACGAAAAATTCCTGTCCGCGCAGATCCGCCGCCGGACGTTGCTAGCATCCATGGGCGCGGTTGGTGCCTCGGCCGGTCTGTCTTCGATTGGTGTGACAAGCGCCTTTGCCCAGGAGCCCGAAAAGCCATCTGAAATCATTGTTCGGGCCTGGGGCGGTAGCTGGGTCGAAGCGCTCAAGGCCGGCGTCTCCGACAGCTTCACGGAGATGACGGGTATTGCCGTTCGTCACGATCTCACCGAAGACAACGAGATCCAGCCAAAAATCTGGGCCGCCGTTGCCCAAAAGCGCATCCCGCCTATCCATGTCAACTGGGATACAACGACCAATGCGACCAAGTCGGCGTTGCGCGGTGTCACCGTGGATCTTTCCGATCTTCCAAACCTGAAAACCACCACCGATCTTGCCAAGCCTGTCGGTCTCGACGGTTTCCCGATCGTCAATACCTACGGCTATGTCTACGTTCTGGCCTACCGCCCGTCGGCTTTCCCTGATGGTGCACCAACGTCCTGGAAGGATCTGCTTGATCCGAAGCTCAAGGGCCGCATCGCGCTCTATAATGACGGGATCGGTTTCCACTTCCCGGCTCAGGTTGCCGGCGGCGGTTCGCTGGAAGGAATCCCAGATGACATGCAGCCAGCCTGGGACTTCATTTCCGAGATCAAGAAACAGCAACCGCTGCTCGGCGAGGATCCGGACTTTACAACCTGGTTCCAGAAGGGAGAGATCGACGCTGCCTGCACCATTTCGACCAATGCGCGCGAAGCCCGCAAGAACGGCATTGAACTCGCCTGGGTTGTTCCGGAAGAAGGCGCGAAGTTCGACACAGATGGTCTCTGGATCCCGAAGGGCCTGCCGGAAAACGAGCTTTACTGGGCCAAGCAGTACATCAATCATGCCTTGACCAAGGAAGCCCAGCAGATCTGGCTCGACGGTCTCGGACTGCCGGGCGTTGTCCCGGGCCTTACGCCGCCGGCCGACCTCGTGAATGATCCAAGCTATCCGACAACGGAAGAGGACTTCAAACATCTGATCCGTATTTCGTCGAAGGTACAGGTCGAAAACGAGAGCCAGTGGTTTGCAAAGTTCAAGGAGATCATGCAGGGCTGACGTCTTTATTGCCCGCCACAGCTGAAGTTGTTGGCGGGCAATTCTATCTCTTTAGAACAGGATTGGTATCATGCGTGCTCCCCGTGTCGCATATCCCTTGACGTGGCGCATCATGGATGTGTTGGAATGGCTTGCTGCAAAGGTCTGGCCACCAGGATTTCAAAAAGGTGTGCCCTATCTCATGCTGATGCCGGCGATCGTGCTGGTGGGCCTGCTTGTGCTTGGCCTCTTCCAGATAGGTGACACAAGCCTTCGAACGCTCGATACCAATACTTTCCTGATGTCGGAGACCTATACGCTTGCAAACTACCAGCGTGTTCTGACGGAAAGCTTCTTCATAACAGTCGCCGGCCGTAGCCTGCTGGGTTCCGTGATCGTCACCGCGATCACGCTGCTCTTTGCATTTCCCTACGCCTACCTGATGGTCCGCACGCAGTCATCGGCACTTCGAAAATTCCTGTTGGTCGCACTTTTCCTGCCCTTCTTCATCGGCCAGGTAGTGCGGGCCTATGGCTGGCTGATCATTCTTGGAAACCAGGGCATGGTCAATGAGGCGCTCGGTCTCGTCGGCGTGTCGCCGATCCGCCTTCTCTACAACTATCCGGCGGTTCTGTTCGGCCTCGTCCAGTACATGTTGCCCTTTGCAGTCTTGATGCTGGCTCCGGCATTGACTGCAATTCCGACAGAACTGGAATCGGCTGCCTCTTCTCTTGGTGCCGGATGGGTTCGCACTTTACGCCATGTCGTCCTGCCACTTTCGCGGCCAGGGCTTGTTGGCGCGGGCCTCGTGGTCCTGACGTTGTCACTTACCGATTTTGCAATCCCGGCCATTCTTGGTGGCGGAACGCAGGATTTCATTGCCAACGCAATCTATGACCAGTTCTTCCGGACCTCCGATCAGGGCATGGGAGCGACGCTGTCGCTGATGCTGGTCGCCGTTGGTTCCATGCTTGTCGGTGTCGTGTTCATGCTGTTTGGCGCCGGAACGCTTGCCATGACAGGGGATCGTAACTGATGGGAAGCAGGAGCAAGTCCATTGTCATATGGACGTTCGTCATGAGCGCTCTCCTGATGTTGTCTGCGCCGACCATCGTGGTGTTCGGGGCCTCGTTTACCGCCGGAAACATCATCACCTTCCCACCTGACGGGTTTTCCTTGAAATGGTACGGGGCAATCGCCCAGGCGAGTGATCTGAGGCAGGCATTTATGCGATCCTTGATCGTTGCCACAATCTGTACACTTGTCTCCATTCCGGTGGGCGCGTTTGCGGGCATTGCGCTTGCCAAGTATCGCGTGCGGTTTGCCCGTACCGTACAGATCTATCTGTTGTTACCGTTTACCATCCCGCTGATCGGCTCCGGCATCGGCATGATGCTGGTGTTCGGTAATATGGGGGTTCTGGGAAATCTGTGGCCGGTGGGAATTGCCTGCGCAGTGATCAATCTGCCATTCATGATCTGGGCTGTAACGGCGAGTGCCAGCAACCTGTCTGCGGATCTGGAACTTGCGGCAGCCAATTGCGGTGCGCCGCCCCTGCAGTGCTTCTTATACATCACGCTTCCGGCAGTGTTGCCGGGCATCATCACCGGATCGCTGCTCATGTTCATCCTGGCGCTAAACGAGTTCCTCGTCAGCCTGCTCCTGGTCGATGCGCGAAGCGTGACGCTGCCGGTGCAGATCTACAATTCGATCCGTTCGATCATTACCCCGGATCTCGCTGCTATCTCGGTGGTATTTATCGCATGCGCCGGGGTCGCGGTCGCGCTGCTTGATCGGTTGGTCGGGCTCGACATCTTCCTGAAATCGAAATGACGCCCCACGCAGTGCGAGGCAGACATCAAGGATAAGACGATGACTACCGTGTCCTTCTATGAATACGCAAAACTGAATGCCGAAGAAAAGGCCGCGCTGTTGCGCCGTTCGGAAACCGACTTGTCCGGCTTCATCGAAAAGGTTGCTCCGATCCTCGAAGCGGTTCGCGCCGAGGGTGACAAGGCGCTTGCCCGCTTTGGCCGAGAGCTCGACAATGCGGACGTTACCGAGACCAATCTGAAGGTTACCGATGAAGAGTTCGATGCGGCATTCACACAGGTGGACGCAAGCGTCATCCAGTCCATCCAGTTCGGGATCGACAATATCCGAAAATTCCATGAGGAGCAGAAGCCGGAAGCCATGTGGCTGAAGGAGATCCGTCCTGGCGCTTTTGCAGGCGACCGTTTTACGCCCATCCAGTCTGTTGCGCTTTATGTCCCGCGGGGAAAGGGTTCATTCCCGTCGGTCACCATGATGACCTCTGTTCCGGCTGTTGTGGCCGGCGTGCCCAATATTGCGATCGTGACCCCGCCTGCGCCGGATGGTTCGGTTGATGCCGCGACATTGGTTGCCGCCCGCCTTGCAGGGGTCGAGACAGTCTACAAGGTTGGTGGAGCACAGGCCGTGGCCGCAGTTGCTTATGGTACCGAAACCGTCAAGCCGGCGCTCAAGATTGTCGGCCCTGGCAGCCCATGGGTTGTTGCCGCCAAGCGCCTGCTTGCAGGGGTCGTCGATACTGGACTGCCGGCCGGCCCATCTGAAGTGATGATCCTTGCAGACGATACGGTACATGGTGGCCTTGCGGCCCTCGACTTGCTGATAGAGGCCGAACATGGCCCCGATTCAGCGGCCTATCTCGTGACGCATAGCCGCCGTGTCGCTGAAGAAGCACTTGCAGCACTTCCCGAACACTGGTCGAGGATGACCGAGCAGCGCGTGGCCTTTTCCAAGGCGGTGCTCACCGGAAAGTCCGGAGGTGTGGTGCTGACGTCATCGATTGAAGAAAGCTATGCATTTGTGAATGCCTTTGCGCCGGAACATCTGGAGCTCCTGTCGGAAGAGCCTTTCATTCACCTTGGCCACATCACGGAAGCATCCGAAATTTTGATGGGTACCCATACACCCGTCAGTATCGCAAACTTCTCGCTCGGTCCAAATGCCGTCCTTCCGACCAGCCGCTGGGCGCGCACTTTTGGCCCGTTATCTGTAACGGATTTCGTCAAACGCAGTTCGATCGGCTATGTTACGGCTCCCGCGTTTCCGGAATTTGCCAAGCATTCGCATAATCTGGCCCTTTATGAGGGCTTTTCCTCGCATGCATTGGCCGTATCGCCGATACGTGACAGATATCTCAAGAAGGATGGCTGAACAATGAAGGCCGTACGGCTCCATGATGCTCAAGACTTGAGGGTCGAGGAAGTGGCATGCCCTTCCGCTCCACCGGCGGGTTTTGTCAATCTCGACGTCAGGGCAGCAGGCATCTGTGGCTCGGACCTGCACAATTACCGCACCGGTCAATGGATTACCCGTCGGCCTTCAACGGCCGGACATGAGTTCTGTGGTCGTGTCACGGCGATAGGAGAAGGCGTCAGCCACCTCGCCGTTGGCGACCTTGTTGCCGTGGATTCGCGCGTGTGGTGTGGCTCCTGTCCAGCGTGCCTGAGCGGCAGAAGCAATATTTGCGAAGAGCTTGGTTTTGTCGGTGAGGTCATTGATGGCGGGTTTGCCGAAGCGGTGCAGTTGCCAGCCAGGTTGGTGATGCCTCACGACCCTAATCTGTCCCCGCACATAGCGGCAATGGCCGAGCCTTTGGCTGTAGCACTGCATGCTTTTCATCGTCTGGCAGTACCATCCAGCGAGCCGGTTCTCGTTATGGGCTGTGGCACGATTGGCGGATTGAGTGCACTACTTTTTTCACGCCTGCACGACGGACCGCTGCTACTGGCCGACCTGAATGCTGAAAGGGCAGCACTTGTTTCCGAAGCGACCGGCGGGACAGTCGTCTCTATTGATCGGCAAGAAATCGAAACTGCAATTGCTGGTGGACGATTGCGTTACGCACTGGATGCCACGGGCAGCACCAAGGCGATTGCCAATGTGCTCGATATTTTGTCGGGTGGCGGAGCTCTGGCACTTGTTGGTGTCAGCCACGGCAGGCTTGATCTCGATCCGAATATCCTGGTCGAACGCGAGATAGCACTTGTCGGTTGCCACGCCTTTGTGGATGAATTGCCCGAGGCGATCGGATTGCTCGTGGAACTTGCGCCCACACTTGAACGATTTGTCGAGGTCTTGTCGACCCTGGACGAAATTCCATCAGCCTATGAGCGGTTGTTGCGAGGCGAAAGTAATATGCTCAAGACCATCATCAAGGTGGAGCGTTGAGATATCTTGGAATTCCAGCTGCAAGGCGAAGTCAGTTTAACGCCCGGTAACGTACCCTCATGTTCCTATGCATCCATCGGCCAGGTGTCTGAGAGACGATAGCCTGTCTGGAACGGATCGGAGGGATCCACCATGAGCTGTTTTGTGCCAATGACCCAGGCGCGACCCGAGATGACGGGGATGATGCCGGGGGTACCGTTGATGTCGACCTCATCCTCGATGCTGCAGTGAAATTCGGTATCAAGAAGTGAAGTTCCCACGAACCTGCCGCCGACCTTCATCTGGCCCTTGGCATGCAAGACTGCCATGCGCGCCGAGCAACCGGTTCCACAAGGAGAACGATCGATCTTGCCCGGGCGAATGGCGACCGCGTTCTTGCCCCACAGAACACCATCCTTCATCTCAACGGGGTCGGTCATTTGACAAAAGGAAATGTGTCCCCAGTCGTTCGCGGGATGTTCAAAACCCAGCTGCTGGTTTGCGGCCTCGGTAATCTTGACGCCGAGTTGCGCAATCTCGCGTGCGCATTCCGGGCGAAGAGACAGACCGATCGAACTGGCATCAACGATTACAAAACTGTCTCCGCCGTATGCGATATCGACTGTAATTGACCCGAGACCGTCGACATCGATTGTCGCATCAAGCCTGCTGACAAAAGAGGGAACGTTGCGGACGCGGATACGCTCCGCCTTACCGTTGCGGCATTCCGCTTCCACTTCGATGAGGCCACCCGGTGGCTCAAGTATCATGCGGGTGATCGGTTCCTGCATGGGAATGATGCCTGTGTCGAGAAGGACCGTGGAAACGCACATTGAGTTTGAACCAGACATTGGCGGCGTGTCGGCAGGTTCCATGACGATCCACCCCATCTGCGCCTTCGGGTCCTTGGGTGGCACAAGCAGATTGACGTGACGAAAGACGCCTCCTCGTGGTTCATTCAACACGAAGTTGCGAAGGGTCTCGTCTTCAGCAATCCAGCGGGATTGTTCCCAGATGCTATCGCCTGGAGGCGGTGCAACCCCGCCAACGATAACATCACCAACTTCCCCTTCGGCATGGCAGCTCACGACATGGATAATTTTGGAAGAACGCATACCGTTTTCTTTCGAAATCTGACGTGCGCGACCGGGTATCGAAGTGGATATAAGGTTGTCGTGCTGTCTGGTCTTACAACATATCTGGCCCGAGCATGTTCTGGATTGGCGAGCGCTTCGCTTGAATGAATGCACAGGCCTTTGTGGCGGGGCAATGGGCCGGTGAGATGAGGTCTCTGCAGACAATTTTCATGGAATGGAGCCCCGCTGGATCGGATCGCTATTGCTGGCGCGTTTCAGTTCTATGCACGATAACGATCAACAAGAGCGATGAGACGTTCGACGGCAGCCACTGCTGCGGTGTGGTCCTGCGAGAAGTTCAATCGAATACTGCTGTCGCAGTGAGGGCTGAATTCCGTTCCAGGTGTTACGATGACACCAGCCTGCATCCGCAGAATACGTACGAAATCCTTGCCGCCAACAGATAACGCCGGCAAACGGGGGAAGATGTAACTTCCCGCCTCCGTTGTGCGTACCGAGATGCCCTTGCATGAGCGAAAGACCTTGAGAAGGTCGTCGCGAATTGCCTGGTGATCATGTACACGCTGATTCAGCCAACCTTCGGGCTCATTGAACCAGGTACGCAAGACCGCCTGACTGTATCCGCCGGCGCGCAAGGATACGATTGCCTGCAGCTTTTCCATCCGGTTGATGATCGTCCTGGAACCAAAAGCGACGCCTAAGCGGTAACCACTTAAGGATTCCGTTTTCGACGGACCCATGATGGTGATGACATTCTCGCCGTCGATGGCCTGGCCGCGCAGGTGGACGTAATCGATGCCGGAATAGAGTAGTCGAGAATAGAGCTGGTCCACGATCACAGTCGCGCCGTAACGGCTCGCGAGTGCCGCAATCGTTCCGATCTCTGAACGTGAATAGACAACGCCAGCTGGATTGTTCGGATTAGAAAACAGGAGAACCTTTGCGCCGTCCTTGAAGGCTCTTTCCAACTGTTCAAGATCCAGGCCGGCGCGGTCATCGGAATTCAGATAGCCCATCTGGACAGGTATCATCTCGCCTTCGCAGAATTCGACCAGCTTGCGATTGGCGAAGTAATCCGGCTGTACCACTGCGACCTTGTCACCCCTTGAGACAGTTGAAGCCGTCGCAAGGAACAATGCGCCCTGGGTGCCGGGTGTCAGTATCATGCCGTCATGAGCATCAACCGGTGCACCGGTAAAACGCGCCAGCGAAATGGCGAGTTGTTCGCGGATCGACAGGTCGCCACGGTATTCGGTGTAGGCTTGTCTCGCTCCTGCTGTCACACCTGCGGTGAAGTGTTCGAACGAACCTGGTGTTGGGGTAAACGCGTCAACGTCACCATGGGAAAAATCGACAGGCCGGCCGGTGAGTTTCTCGCCACGGATGAGTGTGTCGATACCTCCAAAATTCTGGCGCACCTCTTGTCCTGGTGCGGCATCAGTACCGAGCCGGTCAAATTTTCCTTGAATTGTCATTGGTCGCTCCGTTCGTGCCTAGCGGTTATGCAGCTTCAGCATTCCTTAGCGGGCGTCAAGGCAATAAAACATGCGTGCACATCCGTTCAAAAGATAAACAATATCGAATGGACACCAATTTTTGGAGAACGTCGTAATCCTGCCAACGGTGACGATGCAGGAACGGGACAAGGCGCCGGAATGAAAGGTCGTTACCCGGGTCAATCGGTCGGTTCCGGTCCAGCACTGTGTGTATCAGTAATCAGGTTTACCTATCTATTGCCATAACAATAGACCCACACCTATTCGAGATGACCCAATGCAGGGTGTAAGGACAAAAAGGAACAAGCCAATGCAATCTGACTTCAAACCCGTTGTGTACTTGAAGAATGGATGCCCTTTCTGCTTCAAGCTACGCGTTGCATTGCTGGAGCTCAAAATGCTGGACGACCTGGAGATACGGACCTTTACGGAAGGTACGCCGGAAGGGGATGAAATCAGGAATGTCTTATCTGCAAAAATGAGCAGAGTAATGTTTCCAACTGTTGAACTGTCACCGGGAAAGTTCAAGTCGGAGTCAGACGAACTGATCGCGTATTTTGCCGAGCTGAAAAATGTTCTCCCCGAAAACCTTCCAACACTGAGCGCATATATCAACGGCCCATTCAAGAAGCTGATGGCCCTGTCGAAGGAAAACAAGGCACTGAAAAGAGCAATGGATAGTCATGCCTGATGTCGCTCGTCTCGACGCCGCTGAGGAATGCCTAGAGGTTCCATGAATTGGCCCGGCATACTCATGCCGGGCCCTGGGCAAAAATTAATGCTGGTGCTCCGGCATATCTTTGAGTTGGTCTTTCGTCCAGGTTGTTAGAGCATGGACGGTGCCATCTTCGTCGCGCATGAAATCAAGGTCGGTTATGGGTACCGAGACAGGTTTTGCACCAATACCAAGAAAGCCACCGACATCGACCACGGCCGAACTGGTTGCCGTCCCGGCGCCATGAATATGATCAACCTTGCCGACCTTATGATCGTCAGCCCCATAGACGGTAGCGCCTTCCAGAAGGTCGGGAGTGAGTTCGGTTGGTGAAAGCCGAACGTGATGTGCATGGTCCATTCTGATTTCCTCCATGTTGACTTGACCCTAACCTTGTAAAGACTGGATGGTTCCGGCCTTCGGGTAGACACCTTCCAAATTGCCCGCCCGTTGGCATGGGTGCTCGCACGAGCGGCAGTTCGTTGGGTTCTCGAACGGGTTTGGGGTCCGTTGATCGGTTCAATGCGCCATGCCGTGTTCAAGAAGCGCGGCATGGCGTTAGTTGCCAGCTGCCAATCTTGCAGGTGTGGACCTAGTTACCGTCAGTCCTACGAGATGCGACAGCACAATGCTGCAAGGTACCGGCGTCATAAGTCCTGTGTCGGTGGCATCACTTCCGGATCCGATCTCTCAGAAGACGCGGTTTCTACTGCAGTTCTTGTTTGTTCTGGAGCTTCGAAGTGCGGTTTCAGCAGCTCCGAAAATAGGCGCTTGTCGTGGTCACGGGTGAGTATCAGCGGCAGTTCATGTCTAATCCAGTTGCGAACATATTGGACATCATTCTTGTCCTGGTTGGTTTCGAGGTGGTGCAGGACGAGTGTTCCAAGAAGGATCTTGCGCCGTGTGTCCTGTGCCCGCTCCAGCTTTCCTTGCCGTGCCAATAGCGCCTTCTTCTGTGCGTCCAGTTCGGCAAGGCGTTGCATGATCGGTTTACGTGTCATCTTAATTACCTTTTCAACCGTGTTTAAGCCGCCGCGGTTCGGCTCTATGAGTGGACCTGCTCTGGATAAGCGTGTTTCAGCAAGTGTCTTCTGCAACGCTTCATCCCTGTGGCTGTTGAAGTCCGCGACGGACACAATCCGATCAGACCAGCGACGGCTATTCAACTAACAGATCTGCTAGTACGCAGTCCTGTTGATAAATGGATAAAAATATAATATAAACAATTAGTTGCGATTAAAAATTAATGATGATCTAGACAAACTAAGATTGAAAGCATCGTCTGACATGAGTTCAATTTTTGAGCTTGCCGAGACGCATCGGGGCCAACCCAAGTCGCTGGGGTACAAGAGCGTGGCGGTGGGCGTTGGTGAGAAGTTCCGGCCAAGCCGAGGAAGGTAAGTGTCCGGAAGATGAGGAAAAGCGAGCCCTTCGACGACGCGTTGTACGCACTAAAATGCAGTCAAACTGGCGGCGTCGCAAACTTCCGGGACAAGTCCTCCAAGAAGCCTGATGATTGGGTGGTGCGTAGTGCATGGCGGCCGGAATCTATTCACGGGCGCCGAGCAGCAGATGCGATAGGACCTCAGGCCTTCCTGGCTGGTTCCTCCGGGCCGCGTGACATTCATGGTTCGTTCGACCTTGGCGCAGGATTTGCATTACTCTCGTTCCGACTATGAGTTCTGCGTTCTCTTCGCCCGTGCTTCCCTCTTGCTCTCGATCTTCTCAATTGCTGGCCTCAGTGTTCGTTCACGCCAACGTTCGTCCAATCTCGTATCGCCTAAGAAATGCCTCAGTATGTCGAGTACGTCTGTGCCTATCACGGCATGAGCGTTTCGGCCGTATTGATGACTCTGCAGGAAGTGAAAGAGATCCATGAGACAGCGGGTTGCTTCCTTATGATCCTTATCTTCCAGGGCATGAGCGATATAGGCGCGGACAACCCACCAGGCAGCGTTCATCTGGCGGATCGCAATTTCATCGCGCCGTTGTGTTGCCGGGCTCATGATGTTGCCAATGCGGCTTTTGAGGCAAAGCACCGGGTGCATAACAGCGACCTCGATGGTGGAGTCATCTTCGTTTCGAAGTATGATAGTGGTCACACCATTTCGAAACTCTTCGCGTTTAACACCGGTGATATCGTGGAGGAAATCTACGATGATCGGTCGGCCATTTATCTTTGCCTCAACAATCGCCGTGCTCGGCGAATTCATGCTGTCTTTATCAGGGGTCTTGACAGTCCCGCCGATGGCCCCCGCCAATTTCTCGGCAGCCTGAACACCACCGTAGTAATCGATGTCTTTGCTTGTGAAGGGCTTATACTTGTCGAGCTCGGGCTGTAAGGTTTCGTAGAAACCGGCCCAAAGGCACGTAGCTTGTCCACCAACGATGAATGCTTCATCGTCGACAGTCAGGTTTGAAACAATTTTGATGACTTCGTCTGGGCGTAGGAACTCATTATAGGCTGTCATGCCAGTTGCATGCGCACTCTGCGTTGCCCGATACTCATCTGTGGGGACTTGAATGCCGAGAACAAGCCATTTCGCTCGGAAAGCTTGGCGGCCTCGTCCTTGCCTTTGAGAAGACGCGCAGAATCGAGATCGCGGTCCCGCTGCTTTTCACGGCGACGCTGCTCAACATCGAAATGGGCGTAATCTGATCGCATTTCTCTTCTCTTCAGAGATGGAAATCTCTCGTACTCTTCTTCTATCAATCATTCAATGATCGACAGCAGGCGTATGTTCCTTAGGGGCCAAGCTTTCCCTTATAACAGAAACTGAATGAATAGTCACCAACCTTCCCCGGACGCAATGGTCTAGCCAATACAGCCACAGCGCAACCCTCACCAGCCCCAGAGCCATGTTCTGGTAGGCGTCCGCGATGTCGGAATAGCGGTCCTTCTGATGAAAGCGAGAAAGCCCCTCTGTATCACACAAATTGAGGCAGAGCCCTAATTAAATGGCAAGTGACACCTTAGGAAATAAAGCCCGCCATAAATCGTGCGAACAGTTCACGTTGGGACGAGATCATGAGCTTGGCGTAGATATTTCGTCGATGGATACGGACGGTACCTGTTGCGATCTTGAGGGCCTGGCCTGTTGCTTCGGCGGAGTAACCCTTGAGCGTAAAGGAAACTATCTCACGCTCCCGTGGGGTCAGTCGATCTAATCCGTGTCCCGTAATGTTGGGGCGTTCATCCGGCTGCGCATTAAACTCATGCTTGAGTTCACTCCACTGCCGTCGCATCAGTGCGGTAACAACCGGCGCAACAGCTGCCAGCCGATGGCAGTGGTCTTGCACCACATGCTCAGGGAAGGAACCACTTTCATGGCTTACAAGGCGAAACCGTCAATAGCTGCCTGAACCGGACGGAGGACGAACAACAGGTTTCGGACGGGTACGACGACCACCCTCCGGAGCAAGGTCCCGTCGCCGGGACGGTGGATTGGTCAGGCCGCTATCTTGGAAGCAGCATTTGATGACTGCGCCTCACAAGATTGGCCGGCCGGTCCCAGCAGACCCCATAGTGCAGCGGTCATGCACCGACTGCGGACAGAAGCACGCACTCGGCGAGGGATTGAACTCCGAAAGGATTGGTTTAGGAAGGCTCTGTCAGAAACGAACTGCCAGTTCATCGTGTCAGATTGCCAGGTTGGATTTGGCAATCTGACCCGGAAGCAAAAACAATCTGCGCCCGCGCAACCGCTCACTCACTACAGCGCAATTTAGGGCGCGTTCGCGAGCGGCTACGCTACTGTCGAGTTCCACTCAATCAACTGTGCAGGATGTGAGCAAAAAGGGGGGTTGACTCGGAGAGGCCCGTTACAGAAG
>JAEWDP010000102.1 GCA_023390055.1 Pseudomonadota bacterium
ATGTCGACGTGGTCGATCTGATGTCCTTCGGAACGCAGTGTATCCACGAGCTCGCGCAGTAGCCGAAATGCATCTTCGAACGGCTGTAGTTCTGTGATCTGGCTTCCGATGTGCATGTCGATGCCGGTCACCTCGATGCCTGGTAGTTCTGCAGCTCGAGCATAGACTAATCTCGCCCGCTCATAAGTAATGCCGAACTTGTTTTCCTTCTTGCCCGTCGAAATCTTGGCATGTGTTCTGGCATCCACGTCCGGGTTGATACGAAAAGAGACAGGCGCTTTCTTGCCCATCCTCTGGGCGCGTTGGTTTAACACCTCAAGCTCAGGCTCGGATTCAACATTGAAGCAATAAATGCCTGCCTCGAGGGCCAGATCCATTTCGGCGGCGATCTTGCCGACACCTGAAAACATGATCCGGTTGGGGGGAATCCCGGCTGCCAGTGCTCGCCGAAGTTCTCCGCCGGAAACGACATCGACGCCTGCGCCGAGCCGACCAAGTGTCTTCAGAACCGCTTGGTTGGAGTTCGCTTTCATCGCGTAACAGACTATTGCATCGACATCGGCAAAGGCGTTGGCGAAAACGTTGTAATGCCTTTCGAGTGTGGCAGTGGAATAGCAGTAGAATGGGGTACCCACTGCCTGTGCGATTTCAGGAATCGGCACATTTTCGGCGTGCAGAACGTTGTCAACATAATGAAAGTGATTCACGAGGCTATTCGCTCAAAGCAAGGGATCAAGGAAGAATGGCTGGTCGGCAGTCGGTTGTGGTTTTGGTTCGTTACCTGTCTTGCGAATATTTTGCTGCTCGACAGGTGTGCTTGGACGGTCGAGATCGCCCTTGCGGCCGCAACCGGAAACAATCACACCGGCTATCGCCAGGGTCACAACGATGCCGCCGAGTTTTTGAGCGATCTTCGACATTCCATTTCCTTCGTCGTGCAGAGTGTCAGGTTTTATAGCGAATTTCGATCCGCTTGTGCAGTCGGGAGATCCCTATTAGGACGTCTATTTGCGGCTGCGCCACCAAGCAATCTGCTTGCGAACTTCTGATGGCGACGTTCCTCCGAAGCTGGTGCGACTTGCGACCGACGCATCGACTGAAAGGACATTGAATACGTTCTCTGTGATGGCCCCGTTAATGCCTTGAAGATCTGCCAATGATAATTCCGCCAGATCGCAACCTTTCTGTTCTGCGAGAGCGACGGCACGGCCGGTGACATGATGGGCGTCACGAAACGGAAGGCCAGCCTCACGGACTAGCCAGTCGGCGAGATCGGTTGCGGTAGAGTATCCTGAACCGGCGGCCAAGCGCATTCGGTCTGCCCGAACTGTCATGTCGCCTATCATGCCGGTCATGGCGGCGATTGCCAGCTCCAGATTTTCGGCAGCGTCGAATACTTGTTCCTTGTCTTCCTGCATGTCTTTCGAATAGGCGAGGGGAAGTCCCTTCATAACTGTCAGCAGAGCAACGAGCGCCCCATTGATACGGCCGGTCTTGGCGCGTACCAATTCGGCGGCATCAGGATTCTTCTTCTGTGGCATGATCGAAGAGCCCGTTGAAAACGAATCGGACAGGCGTATGAAGCCAAACTGTGGCGTCGACCAGATGACGATTTCTTCGGCAAGTCGTGACAAATGCATGGCGCAAATTGCTGACAGTGACAGGAATTCAAGGGCAAAGTCGCGATCAGACACGGTGTCAATGGAATTGCGGGTTGGTTCGCGAAAGCCGAGTTCTCTAGCAGTCATGTGTCGATCAATCGGAAAACCAGTGCCGGCCAGCGCAGCTGCCCCGATCGGGCATTCATCCATATGTTCAATTGCGTGGCGTACCCTTTGTCGATCGCGTCCAAACATCTCGACATAGGCCATGCAGTGATGACCGAAAGTGACGGGCTGCGCTGTCTGAAGATGTGTAAAGCCTGGCATGACGGTATCGGCATGCTCGTCGGCACGCTCGAGAAAAGCCGCAATGAGCCTTGTGAGCATTCCCTCAACCTTGGAGAGTTCTTCTTTCACCCAGAGACGAAAATCGAGAGCGACCTGGTCGTTGCGTGAACGGGCAGTGTGCAGGCGACCGGCAGCCGGCCCGATCAGGGTGCTGAGGCGAGCCTCGATGTTCATGTGGATATCTTCAAGCTTGCGAGAGAATGCGAAGGCACCACTTTCAACTTCTGACATGATCGTGTTCAGACCATCGACAATCTTGTCTTTATCTTCGCTCGAGATGATGGCTTTCTCTGCCAGCATTGTTGCATGCGCCATTGAGCCGCGGATGTCTTGAGCAAATAGCTTCTTGTCGAAGTCAATGGAGGCATTTATCTCCTCCATGATCGCATCTGGCCCGGAGGCAAAGCGACCGCCCCACATCTGGTTGGAGGAAACTACGTCCTTCGTGCCGTCAGCCATGATGTTTGTCCTGGAGTGTTTTATGACGAACAAAAGACCGCTCGGCCTTCCCTCCGCCAAATTGATTTTGATTGCCGGTGCTGCCGGACTGATTGCCGGTGCCATCGCGGTATACGTGACGAATGTATGGTCTGGCAATGCCAGTAGCGAAGCAGTGAGTGCATCTGCCGATAGTGCTTGCAACGGTGCCGTAGAGCTAGCACTGAAGGTTGATGAACTTGCCCGTGGGGAGGTTGCCGCCATGGCACCAGCCAATTCGCCGAGATTTGTCGATCTTGCTTTTAAAGGGCCGGAGGGCCAGGCTCTGACTACCGCAAGTTTTACTGGTAAGACACTGCTTCTTAATCTTTGGGCGACCTGGTGCGGTCCGTGTCGTGAGGAGATGCCAGCGCTCAATAATCTCCAGAGGGCGATGGGTGGAGAAGATTTCGAAGTTGTTGCTATCAATATCGACACCGGATCTGACGAGAAGCCCAAGGCATTTCTCGCAGAAACCGGCGTCGATGAACTTGGCTTTTATCGCGACAGTACGATGGGCGTGTTCAATGTCATGAAAAAGGAGGGGTTAGCCTTTGGACTGCCAGTGACACTCATTCTCGACAAGCAGGGCTGTCTGGTTTCCGCGATGAACGGTCCGGCCGCCTGGGATAGCGCTGATGCAAAGGCGCTCATAGCAGCTGCAAAAGCGCCTTGATCCCTTTCAGCGTGTTGGAACCGGTGTCTCGCCACGGTAATCATAGAAGCCGCGGCCAGACTTGCGTCCAAGCCATCCCGCTTCGACATATTTCACAAGTAGTGGGCACGGGCGGTATTTTGAATCAGCGAGCCCGTCGTGGAGTACCTGCATAATTGAAAGGCAGGTGTCGAGGCCGATGAAATCTGCAAGTTGCAGCGGCCCCATCGGGTGATTGGCACCTAGCTTCATCGCGGTATCGATTGCCTCGACCGACCCCACGCCTTCGTAGAGCGTGTAAATCGCCTCATTAATCATTGGCAGCAGAATTCGGTTTACGATGAAGGCCGGGAAATCTTCGGCGACAGTAACCGTCTTGTCGAGTGTCGCAACGAATTCCTTGGCCGTTGAAAAGGTGTTTTCATCGGTGGCGATGCCGCGTACTAGTTCCACGAGTTTCATGACCGGAACCGGGTTCATGAAGTGAATGCCCATGAACTGCTCTGGTCGATCAGTTGCTGAAGCGAGGCGGGTAATTGACAACGACGAGGTATTCGTAGCCAGTAAGGCTTCCGGCTTGAGGACCGGACAGATCTGCGCGTAGATCTTGCGCTTCACGCTCTCTTCTTCTGTTGCCGCCTCAATGACTAGATCCATTGGGGCCAAGTCGTTCAGATCATCCGACCCGGATATCTGCGCAAGAGCGGACTTGCGCTCATCCTCTGTCAGCTTGCCATGGCTGACCTGACGGGCGAGGTTGCCGTTGATCGTGGCAAGGCCAGCCTCGATCCGGTCTTGAGATAAATCATAGATATGGACCCTGTATCCTGCTGCGGCACAGACGTGGGCAATACCGCACCCCATCTGGCCGGCGCCGATCACACCGATGTTTTTAATTTTAGCCAAACCCATGGACTTGCTCCTGAGGGCGCCTAGTGGTGCCTATTTTGGTGCCGGACGGCATGCGAGCGACATATACCTAAGTCGGCCGATTGGCCAAGTTGTAACGTCTTTCACAGCTGCGAAGCAACGCCTAAAGCGCCTTTTCGAGTTCCGGCAGGATTTCGAAGAGGTCTCCGACGAGGCCATAATCCGCGACCTGAAAGATTGGTGCCTCCTCGTCCTTGTTGATGGCGACGATGACCTTCGAATCTTTCATGCCGGCGAGATGCTGGATGGCGCCGGAAATGCCCGCAGCGATATAGAGATCAGGGGCGACGACCTTGCCCGTCTGACCAACCTGCCAGTCGTTGGGCGCATAGCCTGCATCGACGGCAGCACGTGAGGCGCCAACCGCCGCACCTAGCTTGTCCGCGACCGGAAGGATCACCTCCTTGAACTTTTCCGCCGAACCCAGTGCACGACCCCCGGAAATGATGATCTTTGCTGATGTCAGTTCCGGACGCTCCGATGACGCAATAGCATCCGACACGAAACTGGAAAGGCCCGTACTGGCGGGTGCCGAGACGCTACCCACCGAGGCAGAACCAGTCGCCGCAGAAGCCTGGAAGGCAGCGGTACGTACGGTGATGACACGCTTGCTGTCACCCGACTGTACCGTTTGAATGGCGTTGCCGGCATAGATCGGACGTTTGAACGTGTCAGATGACACCACCTCGATGATCTCCGATACCTGCATCACATCGAGGAGAGCTGCCACGCGCGGCATGACGTTCTTGGCTGATGCCGTCGCTGCCGCGATAATCGTGTCATAGTCATCGGCCAGTGAGACGATCAGATCAGCCAGCGGCTCGGCCAGGTTGTTGGCAAGACTTGCATCATCAGCAAGCAACACCTTCGATACGCCATCGAGCTTTGCAGCCTCGTCGGCCGCGGCCTTGGCATCCTTGCCGGCGACAAGCACATGCACGTCTGAACCGATCTGTTTGGCGGCTGTCAGTGCCTTTGCGGTCTGGTCCGAAACCGTCGTGTTGTCGTGTTCTGCCAATAGAAGAATGGTCATGATAATGTCTCCCGATCGTCCGGCTTAGAGCACGCCAGCTTCAGTCTTGAGTTTCTCCACAAGTTCGGCAACGTTTGCCACCTTGACCCCGGCCTTGCGGCCACCCGGCTCTTCCGTCTTCAAGACCTTCAGCCGCGGGCTGGCATCAGTGCCAAAATCGGATGGCGTCTTCTTGTCGAGCGGTTTCTTCTTCGCCTTCATGATGTTGGGAAGTGAGGCGTAACGCGGCTCGTTCAGACGAAGATCGGTGGTGACAATGGCCGGCAGCTTGACGGTTACGGTCTGCAGACCGCCATCGACTTCACGGGTCACGGTCGCCTGATCGTCGGCGAGTTCGACCTTGGAAGCAAATGTTGCCTGGCCCCAGCCCAGAAGTGCGGCAAGCATCTGACCGGTCTGGTTCGAATCGTCGTCAATTGCCTGCTTGCCGAGAATGACAAGACCAGGTGCTTCTGCTTCGCATACACCCTTGAGGATCTTTGCAACCGCAAGCGGCTCCACGGTCTCGTCCGTTTCGACAAGGATGGCCCGATCCGCACCCATGGCAAGCGCCGTGCGCAGCGTCTCTTCTGCTTTCGCAGGTCCGATCGACACCACGACCACTTCTTCCGCCTTGCCAGCTTCCTTCAGGCGAAGTGCCTCTTCAACCGAAATCTCGTCGAATGGGTTCATCGACATCTTGACATTGGCAAGCTCAACGCCTGAACCGTCCGGCTTCACACGGATCTTTACGTTGTAGTCAACTACTCGCTTCACAGGAACAAGGATCTTCATGGGGCCCTTCCTTGAGGTTCTTGAGGCTGAAGGATGCAGCCTATCGTCCGCATTCAATTATCGGTGGGCGACATGGATACCCATTTTTTTTGCGATTACAACGTGGTTTTCAGCCGCAAGTCCTGCAGTTTCATCATATGCCTATGATATGTGTCTATGGCTCCGCCGAACCTATCAGTGACGTGTTCGCGTTCGTTTTTACTGCCTTCGGCACGATTATCCTGCGGTCGAAAAGGGGAATCCCCTTTCGACGCATGAAAATCACAAGGATTGCACCCGCCACAATGCCGCCGACATGAGCACCCCAGGATACCACTCCGTCCACATCCAGTACGATCATTATGAATTGCTGCAGAAGCCAGAGTGTCAACGGAATGAAGGCCGGCAGCGGAAGCGGGATGCGAAATAATACCAGAACCCAAAGCCGCACTCGGGGATGAAGAAGAAAGTAGGCCGCCACAATGCCGGAAATTGCACCGGAGGCGCCGATCAGGGGGCCCTCTGACCCGGGCGAGACATAGCCATGGACCATGGCAGCTGCTGCCGCGCACAGAATATAGAAGATCAGGAAGCGAACGTGCCCAAGAGCATCTTCGACGTTGTCTCCGAACACCCAGAGAAACAGCATGTTAGATGTGAGGTGCCAGAAATCGAGATGCACAAAAGCATAAGTGATGAGGGTAAGATCTTCCGGGATCAGCACAAGATCCGGGTCAAGATAGGCCCGTTCGTAGGCGACAGCCGGAATATACCCCAGCCCAAGTGCCGCCAGCTCTCCAACAGCCTCCGGCGACACGGCCGTGAAAATCCATACGGCCACATTGGCAAGGATCAACCCGATTGTCACGTATTGGGCGCGAATGTATTTCAGAGCATTGGTGTCATGAAGCGGAATGAACATGAAGGACTTGTCCGCTTCTTGCTATCTGTTCTTGCCGGGGATCCACAGAATGTCGGCCCTCCCGTGATCATTGGCGTGGCGTGCTGCAACAAACAGGAAATCGGAGAGCCGGTTGACATATTTCAGAGCTGGCTCCGAGACCAGTTCCTCGCGGGAGAGTTCGACCATCAATCGCTCGGCCCGGCGCGACACTGTGCGGGCAAGATGCAGGGCTGCAGCTGCCGGTGATCCTCCAGGCAGCACAAAGGAGCGCAATGGCTCCTGGGTTGCATTGAGTTGATCGATTTCATTTTCGAGGCGTATGACCTGTGCGTCATTTACTCGCAGGGGTTCGTATTCCGGGTTCTCGACCACAACTGGATTGGCGAGGTCCGCACCAAGATCGAACAGGTCATTTTGAATGCGGGCAAGCATTCCATCCAGTTCGTTCATGCTGCCAGTGTTCAGCCGCGCCATGCCAATGGTCGAATTTGTCTCGTCAACAGTGCCGTAAGCCTCTACGCGAAGATCATGCTTATCGCGACGTGGGCCGCTGACAAGTGCTGTCGTGCCGGCATCGCCAGTGCGTGTGTAGATCTTGTTGAGCCTAACCATTTATCGTCCTCCACCGGTGAGCCAAAGCGTGAGCATGATGAGCAAGATTGCAATAGCCTGGAGCATCAGTCGCAGTTGCATCAGCTTGTTTGATTTATTTGCGTCCGTCCCTTTCATCATATTGAAGAGGCCGCGGATGAGCACAAGAGCGACGAGACCCATGACAATTAGGGCAAGAACGGTTGTGAAACTGGACATTACGGTATGCAGCCTTTGTCTCGTCAGTCGAGCCGACGCATCAAACGATAGAAAAGATCGGCGGGAAGCAGTCGTTTCAGGAATGCTCCCTGCTTGGCGGGTGTCGTGACCAGATAATGTGGCTTGGGACGTGCTGCGGTCAAGGCATGTGTCAAGACGCTATAGACAGCATCGGGCCCCAATCGATGGCGGTTCCCGGATCCACTGCCGTCCAGTCGCGCACGCTGCCGCTTGTACTCCCTCGTGTGATGTGATTTTTCGATATCGACATGTTCCTCGAACATCGCCAGGGCATTGGCTGTGAAACGTGAGGCAATAGGACCGGGTTCGATGAGACTGACGTGGATGCCACTACCCTCAAGCTCCATGCGGAGTGTCATTGTGAGCCCTTCCAGCGCAAATTTCGATGCCGTATAGGCACCGCGGTAGCGATAGGGCAACAAGCCGAGGATTGATGAGCAATTTATGATCCTCCCTTGACCATGAGCGCGCATTAAGGGGATAATTTGTCGCGTCAATTCGTGCCAGCCAAACAGGTTGGTCTCGAACTGCTTGCGTAGTGTTGCCGTCGTGATGTCTTCGACCGCACCGGGCTGACCGTAGGCGCCGTTGTTGAAGAGAGCGTCGATACGGCCTCCGGTTCGCTCTCGCACTGCGTTGACCAACATCGCAATCGTGTCAGGCCGGCTATAATCCATCAATTGCGTATCGATTCCCTGAGCCTCCAGTGGTGCCAGATCGTCGATCTTGCGAACGGTAGCAATGACATGCCAGCCATCCTGAGCCAACGCGCGAGCACAGTAGGCACCAATGCCAGATGAGCAGCCGGTGACAATAATAGATTTGCGATGTGCCATAGAGTGTCCCTATACAAGGCTTCCGTCCATCCCATATTTCGAAGGAAGTGACAACGGAGCAGATATTGACAGGAAATAGTACCAGGATCCGCGGGTTCAGGCTCGCTTACAAAGTTGCTTATGACGCTTACTGCCACTTCAACGAGGATGATGGATGGGCCATGGCAAGTCATGTTGCATTGTCTGGTTTGCTTGCGCTGTTCCCGTTCCTGATCTTTGGAACTGCACTTGCTGGTTTCCTCGGTGCGGACACCTTCTCAGAAACAGCCGTTCACCTGCTCTTCGACACCTGGCCGGAAAGTATTGCGGCCCCTCTTGCCTTCGAGATCCGTCAGGTCCTCACCATTCCACGCGGTGGCCTGCTCACAGTCTCGGTTCTGGCAGCAGCCTATTTTGCATCCAATGGCGTGGAAGCCTTGCGGGTATCCTTGAACCGTGCCTACCGCGTGACGGAAACCCGGGCATGGTACATCAATCGACTTGCGAGTCTGGGCTATGTCGTTGTCGCAGTTGTTATTTTTGCGGTCATCAGTACTTTGCTGGTCGCGGTACCGGTCGCTCTGAATTATACCGAGCGGTTTTTCCCCTGGCTGGAAGGATTGCTGCGTGCTGCATCGGACTGGAGTATTTACGGGACTGTTCTTGTACTGGTCGTTGGTCTAGTCCTCTCCCACAAATGGTTGCCTGATGGAAGTCGAAGGATCATCGATATCTTGCCGGGCGTGATCGTAACCGTAGTCCTCTGGATGATGGGAGCATTCGTTTTCGCGTCTTATCTCGCAACCTTTGCCAACTATACTGCCACCTATGCGGGACTTGCCTCGGTGATGATCGTCCTTGTATTCTTGTACATGGTAGGTGTGATCTTCATGCTTGGCGCTGAGATCAATGCCGCGCTGATGAAGTATCGCGTCTATTCGGTTGTCTCGCGCATTCGGCGAGGACGCAATGGTAGCCGTATCAGGGATGCCTCAGAGCCCGATTCGTCTGCGAATATCGGCGGATGAGGCGCCGGCCTCGCGCAACGCCGCCAGTCCGGTCGATCGTTCGCTCTTGGAAAGCTTGCGTCCATCGGTACCGAGTATCAACCGATGGTGGTGATAGATTGGTTCCGGAAATCCAAGCAGTTCCTGCAGGAGACGATGGACCGAGGTGGCGTGATATAGATCATGCCCACGAACAATGTGTGTAATGTTCTGGATTGCATCGTCGACTACCACCGACACGTGATAACTGGACGGAGCATCCGAACGTGCCAGGACGACATCACCCCAAGCTACCGGGTTCGCTTGAATGTTTCTTTCGCCACCGTCCCCTGTCTCCCGCCATGTGAGTGGCCTGTGCAGGCAGGCCATTGCTTTGGGCATGTCAAGACGGAGAGCATATTGCATGCCTTGTCTCAACAGCTGGTCCCGCTCAGCCTTTGTCCGCAATTTGTCATCAGCCGGATAGACAGGTGATCCATCCGGGTCGCGCGGCCAGATCTGCCCCGCAATTTCATGGGCATTTACGCGTGCCTTGACCTGGCCACGGGTCATGAAGGCGGGGTAGACGACCCCCATTTGGGTCAGTCTTTCCAGAGCAGTGGCGTAGTCGTTAAAATGCTCGGACTGGCGACGGACTGGTGCCTCCCAATGCACCCCAAGCCACGCGAGATCACGATAGATGGCCTCTTCGTATTCAGGCGTGCAGCGGATAAGATCAATGTCCTCAATTCGCAAGAGAAGACGACCATTAATCGCATTCGCCCTGGATTGATTGATGAGTGCCGAGAAGGCATGGCCGAGGTGAAGCAGTCCGTTGGGACTGGGAGCGAATCGAAAGAGAGGGCTTTGACCAGCTGTCATTGACATGCTTTCTTCTGGCATGAATTCTGTCTTGCGACCACTGGAGTGAGCATGGCGATAATTCGCAACGAAAACGATATCCGTGACGGACTCGCTGCGCTTGTTCGAATCGATCCGCGATTGAAACCCGTAATTGAGACGGTAGGAACGGTACCGCTCCGCTCGATGGATCCAGGGTTTTCAGGGCTTGCTTTTATTATCGTTTCACAGATGGTCTCCAAGGCAAGTGCAGCAGCAATATGGCGTCGCATCTGCGCAGCCGGACCGGTCACACCAGAATGTTATTTGCAACTGGCAGACGAAACTATTGCGGATTTCGGCCTTTCACGTGCCAAGGCCTCCACCCTGCGGCATCTTGCTGAAAGCGTTTCGGATGGCCGCATCGACCTTAACCAACTGGCAAAGCTGGAGCCCGAGGCTGCAATGGCGCAACTTGTTGCCCTCCCAGGAATAGGTCCGTGGTCGGCAGAGGTCTATCTGATGTTCTGTGGCGGTCATGCTGATATTTTTCCATCCGGGGATGTCGCCCTGCAGAGTTCCATCCGAAACGCATTCCAGCTTGAAGTTCGTCCTTCAGCGCGGGAAGTTGCATCGATTGCGGTTGCATGGCGACCATGGCGCTCGGTTGCAGCACGGCTATTTTGGGCTCATTATTCGGAAAATTTGCGTAAGGATGTCGAACGGTCCACACTTCAGTTAATGTGATTGCCTTGTTAATTTGGCTTCACAATTCTGTAGCAACGGACCTAATATAACAACTGCAGATACCGAATCGGTAAGGAGTACCCCTTGACGATTGCAGTTTCGCCTCAGGCCCTGCCGGCGCTCGTTCTTAATGCCGACTACCGGCCGTTAAGTTATTATCCCTTGTCGTTGTGGTCCTGGCAGAACGCGATCAAGGCGGTTTTCCTTGACCGTGTAAACATCATTGCAGAATACGAACATTCCGTTTCATCGCCGAGCTTTTCGATGCGCGTACCAAGTGTCGTAAGCCTCAAGACTTATATTCAGCCGACTCGGTATCCTGCGTTCACCCGTTTTAACGTGTTCTTGCGTGATCGATTTGAATGCCAGTATTGCGGGGCGCATCACGAGTTGACTTTTGATCACGTTGTTCCTCGAGCGCATGGTGGTGAAACGACGTGGCAAAATGTTGTTGCAGCCTGTTCTCCGTGTAACTTGCGCAAGGGTAGTAAACTGCCCAAACAGGCAGCGATGTTTCCGATGCAAAGGCCATACCAGCCGACAGTGCAGGATCTGCACAATAACGGCCGGCTGTTTCCGCCAAACTATCTCCATGAAAGTTGGATGGACTATCTCTATTGGGATACTGAGCTGCAGCCTTGATGGCCGCTCGTCCTGCTTGTAGGTAGGGATGATTGTGTTGCCTGGGTTCAGGTGCTCTTTCTAGATGCTCCGGCCAATGCGATGATCGCAAGGCATATACTTGCAATGACGTTCCACCCTGCAAAGGACAAGCCGAGGACCCGTAACGATGCTTCCGTGCATGAAGGCCCGTGAAAGGCATTGAGGTCATCGAGCAGGCTACCAGCATTTGTCGTAATACCGGGGGAACTGGTGGCGCAGGTAGCCGGACCCTCCCAGAGACCCCATTCTACCCCTGAATGGAAGCCCCCCATTCCGGCTCCCGCCAACATCATGATTCCAATGACAGCCAGAAGGCTGCGCGTAATCCAGGCAGGGGCTTGAAATTTCGCAGTGAGGATTGCGGCTATGCCGACAGGGATCCCGTAGTAGTAGGGGTTGCGCTGCAAAAGGCACAACGCGCAGGGAATGTAACCGCCGATATACTCAAATGCGAGCGCTCCGCCGACGGTTAGGGCCATACCTAAGGTGACGATAACCGCAATTGTGGTACGGCTGCACGAAGATTCTGAGAAACTGACGGGCGCCATGGGCTTCTCCTGCAACGAGACGGCACTCGGCCGGTTGTTGCTCCTTAGAGCATTGGACTGGCTGGTGTAAATGACTGACATATGGACTTCTCTGTTCGGCCTCCACATTTTCGTGAACAGACAATGATGGAAAAAAGACAGCAATGTGAGTTTGCGAAAGCGTCATAATCGCGCGAAACGGTCGTTCATTTTTTGTGCGTCTCTGCTTGTTGACCGCCCCATACCCCACGATCTGCAATAATCTGGATATGTGCTGTCCAGATGCCCGTTCAAATGAACAAAGAAGGCCTATCCGCGCCTCAGGTAAGACACTACTCCGGAGTGATACACCAGATCGTGTCCCACCACGCGGGCTTAACGTCACCTTCGCATCGTTGCAGTACTACCCGTTCGCCGGATCTCGAGTTGATTTTGAAGGATGGTGCGGGTGGTCGGAATCGAACCGACACTCCTTTCGGAACCGGATTTTGAGTCCGGCGCGTCTACCAGTTCCACCACACCCGCACATCTACCGCTGATTCTATGCGGTGCTCTTTGAACCTCAGGGGACCTAGAGCGAGGCCGAATATCGTCAGCGAATTCTTGTCCTTCTCAAACCCCTGAATACACGAAGTTTTCATCGCCTCGTGTATTTTTGTGGGGTGGTGGGCACGCCATTTCCAGTACAGGCACGTCTACCACCTCCGCCAACGGGGTACGGTCGGTGTGGCAAGGCCTGTATCATGGGCATATGCGGACGCGCAAGGGTGGATGTTGCATGCCACTTCCTCCCAGCGTTTTTTTATTCTGCATTCCGCTAACCGATATCGTGTCTGTGTCGTAAGTAGCCACACAATGCATCGTTTACGTCGAGAGTTGGGGATAAAATCATGAATACCCATTCTGGAAACCGTCGTCGATTTGGCATGGAGAAGGGGCGCTTTGTCGGACGGTCCGGTGAGGTGGCCTGAAGGGTCATACGGCTAGACTGACTGACGGGATCCTGCCGAGGACTCCTGTGCGTCCATCCCGATTACCCGGGGTGGACAGACGTAGTGGGGTCATCACTGGAAACTGTCATTTGCATTCCCACGAACGGACCGGAGAAGTGCCGGCTGCACAAGCTCTTGCAGTACGAGGCGATAAAGTAATGGTATCCATCGATATAACGTGGACCCATCGTCGGTTACCTGAGCGGGATGATTCAGGCCTGACCACCACGATATGCGAGAGCTGGAAAAAAATCAGCCGGATGGGCGACCAGCAATTGACATAATCTTTTGTCGCAGGATCCGCGCTATATTCCGGGTACTGTTATAAAGATGTAGTTGCGTTGCTGCCTGGCGTACATCGCGATCACTGTTGGGCGTCAGGCCTATAAGGAGCGTACCCATGGCTTCACGTTCGCTCCACAAGCCGGCTATCATCGGATGGTCAGGAACTGCGCAGGAATCCGTACGAAGGATGTTGGCATCATCGAGATGCCATTCCGTGAGTTTGATCATTAGAAGCTTTCCTGGTGACTGGCGGGCATAGTTTTCGTCGTAGGTTGTCTTCCAGGTATAGGCTTCGCCAGCAATCACAAAGACAATGAGTGAGGCGATAGCTTTGCCATTCAGATCGATGGTGTGGACCCTTACCGCATCAATCTCTGCGAGATTGGTGATTGCTTCGCGAGCAAAGGCAGCGTGAAAACGATCATTGACAAGTGCAGTGCGCTGGCGGCCTTTCCAGCCACGGGCCTCCAGGGCAAGAAACTCCTCCATCCGTATGCGAACATCCTCCGGTTGGCGGGCCACATTATGTTCGAGCAGTCCCTGAGCCGACAGCTTTCTCCATTGTCGGCGTACTTCCCCCAAGTGATGGCGTGAAATTGTGTTTCTGAAGTACGCGTCACCTTCTAGGGTGCTTTCTAGCATCGGGCGTTCGAATTGCCCTGTCACCACGACCGGAAGCTCCCGGCTTACCGAGATGGCTCTGGCAAGTTGTGAGAAGCGGCCTTCCAGTCGGATCTGTGGCAAAACAAGAACAGAAGGTAGGCCAGCCTCTTGCTTTGACAATGATTCTAGGAGGTTATCGATTGTTTCTGCGGCATCTTCTGCATCAACCAGAGGTGTTCCGAGGGGGCCAAAGGGGTTGGCCCAGGTCCTCATGATGGGTGGTCCAATGGAAAATCCGGGTTTTTCTATTGTGAATGGCATCAGCAGTCGCATGCGACTGTGGTCTTCCAGTTCGTCACGGATGAGTGCGATCCGGACCTGTTTGTCCTCAATTCGAGGCATAGCCGGTGCGAGAAGGCGCGGGCTAAAGAAAATGTTTGGTTCCATGACACGATTAGTCAGAAATTCCAGTTCTTGCTGTAAATCGTAGCCGAGAAAGCCAGGATAGAGACACAGTTCACGTCCACTTCGACCGATCTCGACACGGACCTCCGCGTTTGGCCGTCTCGGCCCTACCGGCTGCTGCCTAGTGGGGCTGATCGCGGTCATGATGTCATTGTGGTCGCGAGAAAGTGTCATGTTATGCGACCTTCGGATGCGTTGGTTAAGGAGGGGGCAGTGAGGGCAAACATTCGGATTCCGAGCGTAAGGCGAAGTGCCATATGTAGCAGGATTGCTTCACAGATCATTGCGAAGGCCGTGGCGATTGCAGTTCCAACCAGCCCAAAATGGGGAATAAGAACAATGTTCATGGCGATATTGACCGCAAGGATCACTCCGTAGAGCGCCATGCACAGCTTTTGACGACCGGCCATGCTCAGTAGAATTTCACCGGGCCCGATCATCGATTTGGCTAGGATGCCCGTCAGAAGAATGGGCATCAGCCAGTATCCTGTTGTGAAGGCGGCTCCAAAGAGAGATAGCAGTTGCTCCCCAATGAGCAGAATTAGCGCGCCGAGTACCAGTGCGGGCCAGAAGCTCCACCGTGCGGTCAGTCCGGCGAATTCTGCGAGAGATGTCGTGTCGCCGCTTGCAAGAATGGACGCAAAGCGCGGACCTGCGGCGGCCTTGACTGCAAAAGCCACAAACTGGACAATCACTATGGTTTTCGTCGCAGCGAAGTAAACGGCAACTTGATCAGGGGGCAGGTAGAAACCTACGATCACAACGTCGGCATTGGTGAGAAGAAAACCGATCCCTTCTATCAGAAAGACGGGAAGCGAATAGCCGAACCATAGTGCAGTACGGAGTTGCAACTCGCCTTGGCCGTAGACACGCTGGAGCCGCCAACGCATTCGGATGTATTGTATGATCGTTGTAACATACGTGGCAGCCAGGGCTGCCTGCATTGCCGTAACTGCTGTGTCCGGTGCCCCAGCCCAGACCGCTGCCATCATGAAAAGTAGTATTAGCGTGGGCCGCATCAAGAAGGTCGGACTTAAAGCTGTAACGGTCCAGCCGTTTGCGCGGGCGGTGCCATCCAAAACATCGCCGAGCGCGACCATTGGCAAGATGAAGAGTGCAAGAAAGAGAGGCACATGCCAAAAACTTTCCAGCACACCAGTGAAGCTGCGGAGGAGCAGGAAGCCAACCGCTGCTAACACGCTCGCGGAAAGCATGGCGAAAATCCGGGCACTGACATGCAAGCCGCGGGCCGCTGCCAGGTCAGCTTGCGCCTGATGCTGAGGCAGGAAGCGGATGACCGTGCTGTGTAAACCGAAGCATGACAGGTTACCTGCGAGTACCACGATCACCCAGACGAAGGCAAAAATTCCGTACTCGAACTCACCCATTAGTCGGGCGAGAACGATCTGAGAAACAAAGGTGATTGCAGCACTGACGATCCGGATGGAGAATGCTATCAGAGCTTGAAGCTGTGCGTTGACGTCAGCTGTTGTACAGTCCCCCAGGCGGACAAGGCACAGCCTCCATCTGGCGCGAAGGCCAGCCGGCAGACACTTCTCCGCTGTTTCGAGAACCGCCATGATTGGCACGCAATACTCACATTAAGCCAAAACGTATTCATCAGTCATGCCATGAGGGAGTTAACAATCCTTGGAGATGTTCTCGATAAAGCCTGTGGCATGCGAACATTACAAGAACAGAATGCCGCCTCAAAGGGCGGCATTTTGACTTTGGTACAGCTTAATCTCACACCTGTTCGAATACGCCGTGGCAGTGCTTGTATTTCTTGCCTGAACCGCAGGGGCACGTCTCGTTACGGCCGATCCTGCCCCACGTCTCCGGATCGCTAGGGTCGCGACTTATGGCAGCGACCTGGCTCTTGTCGTTGCCACCTGCAAAATCGTCTTCTCCGGTGGTTGCATCGATATGATGGGCCTGCATCACCGGAGGTGGCTCCGGTTCAGGTTGTGTATCACGAACCAGCTCCACGCGCATCATCTGTGCTGTAACGGCTTCTCTCAGGTTTGCGAGTAGTGCCTGGAAGAGTTCAAATGCTTCTGATTTGTACTCCTGCAGAGGGTCACGCTGCCCATAGCCGCGGAAACCAACGACCGAACGAAGGTGGTCGAGATTAACAATATGCTCGCGCCACAGATGGTCCAGTGTTTGCAGAACCACAGATCTCTCGACATAGGTCATGACCTCGGGGCCAAACCGTTCGGTTCGCTCCTGGACAGCCTTGTTTGCGGCGTCCGTCAGGCGTTCACGGATATCGTCCTCACCAATTCCCTCCTCTTTCACCCATGCATCGATGGGAAGGTCAAAGTTAAGAAGGCGCTGGACCTCGGATTTCAAACCAACTGCATCCCATTGCTCTGCATAGGCGTGCTCTGGAATATGTTTGGTGACGATAATATCGATAACTTCGTTACGCATGTCTGCAACGATTTCTGTCAGATCATCGGCGTTTGCCTCCATAAGCTCGATGCGCTGCTCGAAAATCACCTTACGCTGGTCGTTGGTGACATCATCGTATTTCAGCAAATTCTTGCGGATATCGAAATTGCGCGCCTCAACCTTTCGTTGGGCGCGTTCCAGAGCCTTGTTGATCCAAGGATGGACGATCGCCTCGCCTTCCTTCAGCCCAAGTTTCTGCAACATTCCATCCATGCGATCGGAGCCAAAGATACGCATAAGGTCATCTTGCAGTGACAAGTAGAACTTCGAGCGGCCTGGATCGCCCTGTCGACCGGAACGACCGCGCAACTGATTGTCGATGCGGCGGCTTTCATGCCGTTCTGTCGCAATAACGTAGAGCCCGCCAGCGGCGAGCGCTCTCTCCTTAAGCAGCTTTACTTCTTCGCGGATTGCCTCTTCTTTGACGTCGCGCTCAGGTCCGGGCTCAAGACCTTCCAAGTCGCGCTCGAGGCGCATATCGATATTGCCGCCGAGCTGGATGTCGGTTCCACGCCCCGCCATGTTCGTGGCTATCGTAACTGCGCCCGGCACGCCAGCCTGGCTGACAATGTAGGCCTCTTGTTCGTGATAGCGCGCGTTCAGTACCTTGAACTTGTCAAAGCCATCCTTTCGCAACAGGTTGGCCAGCAGTTCGGACTTTTCGATCGAGGTCGTGCCGACGAGGACCGGTTGACCACGTTCGTGCGCAGATTTGATCTCTTCGATGATTGCCTTGAACTTCTCATCAAATGTCCGATAGACCTCGTCGTCCTCGTCAATACGCTGGATAGGCAGATTGGTTGGGACTTCGACCACCTCCAAACCATAGATATTGCCAAATTCCTCCGCTTCTGTTGATGCGGTGCCGGTCATGCCTGCAAGCTTGTCATACATGCGGAAATAGTTTTGGAAGGTAATCGAGGAGAGTGTCTGGTTTTCTGGCTGGATCTGGACCTTTTCCTTAGCTTCAAGCGCTTGATGCTGGCCTTCCGAGTAACGGCGGCCCGGCATCATACGGCCAGTAAACTCGTCAATAATTACGATCTCGTCGTTGCGAACAATGTAGTCCTTGTCGCGGGTGAAGAGTTTATGCGCCTTCAAAGCATTGTTGATGTGATGAACGATGGCGACGTTCTCGACGTCGTACAAGCTTTCGCCTTTTAAAAGACCGGCCTCACGCAACAAGCCTTCAAGCTTCTCGGTACCAACCTCCGAAAAGTTTGCTGACCGCTGTTTCTCATCGATTTCGTAGTCGTCCTCGCTCAGAAGGGGAATGAAGGCGTCGATCGTGTTATACAGGTCAGACCGGTCATCCAGTGGTCCTGAAATGATAAGGGGGGTGCGGGCCTCATCGACCAAAATCGAGTCAACTTCATCAACGATGGCGTAGTTGTGATCACGCTGCACCATCTGCGCGCGATCGTATTTCATGTTGTCTCGAAGAAAGTCGAATCCAAGTTCGTTGTTTGTGGCATACGTGATATCACAAGCGTAGGCTTCGCGACGTTCATCGTCACTGAGGCCGTGAACGATGACCCCAGTCGTAAGGCCAAGAAAACCATAAAGGCGAGCCATCATTGCGGCGTCGCGGCTGGCCAGATAGTCGTTGACGGTTACAACATGTACACCTTTTGCTGCCAGCGCGTTCAAATAGACGGCCAAGGTGGCGACCAGCGTCTTTCCTTCACCCGTCTTCATCTCCGCGATAGCACCTTCGTGAAGGATCATACCGCCTGTGAGCTGTACGTCGAATGGGCGGAGGCCAAGGACACGTAAGGACGCCTCACGCGCGACTGCAAACGCCGGCACCAGCAGGTCGTCGAGGCTCTTGCCGGCAGCCAGTTGTTCGCGAAAATAGACTGTCTTGGCGGACAGATCCGCGTCTGACAGAGCCTTCATCGAATCTTCTAAGGCATTGATCGCATCGACGCGGGATTTGTAGGAACGAACACGTCGTTCGTTAGCAGTGCCGAATAGTTTGCGGGCCAATCCGCCAAAGTTGACCATCTGAATGGTCCTTTCTGATTTAACTTTCTATAGGTGCACCGAGCCTGCTGCCGGCTTGCGGTCCCGGCAAATTGCCCGCTACGCCCGGAAACTCGTCTGGACGCAAAGTTGCGTGACAGATAAGAGGGGGGTCGATTGATGTCAACGGTAATGGCCGATACACAAAGGCCACATTCCAATGTTTGTGAAGCAAATCCAGCCGAGATCAGGCGCTTCTGAGACCGGCGATCGTTTTCGAAAGGTATCTTGATGCTGCGCCATAAACTACTTGCTACTGCGACCCTTGCGGTTGCCCTGTCCTTCGGCGGCTTCGCATATGCGCAAGAGGACACAGTCGTTGCCAAAGTTGGTGACCTGGAAATTCGCCAGTCTGAACTGGATCTTGCAATTGCAAATCTTGATCCGCAACTCCAGCAACTGCCAGACGAGCAGAAGCGAGTTGCCGCTCTGTCAGGGGCCATCGATGTGAAATTGCTTGCCCAGGGCGCCGTTGATGAGGGTATCAAAGATACGGAGGATTTTAAGAAGCGGATGGACTATATCGCCGACCGCGAGTTGCATAATGCCTATTTTCGCAAGCATGTTGTTGACGCCGTGACTGAAGAAGAGGTCAAGGCTCGATACGAAACCGAGATTGCGGCGCTTCCAACACAGGAAGAGGTCAATGCACGCCATATCCTGGTGAAGACCGAAGATGAAGCGAAGGCAATCATCAGTGAACTCGATGCCGGCAAAGACTTTGCCGAGTTGGCAAAAGCCAAGTCTGAAGATTCCAACAAGAGTGATGGTGGCGATCTTGGCTGGTTCACCAAGGGTCGGATGGTTCCCGAGTTTGAAGAGGCTGCGTTTGCCCTGGAAAAGGGTGCCTACACAAAGGCCCCGGTGAAGTCGCAATTCGGTTACCATGTTATTAAACTGGAGGATCGCCGCGACGTGCAGCCTCCGGCATTCGAGCAGGTAGAGCCTCAGATACGCCAGCTGGTCATGCGCGACAAGTATCTCGCGCTGATTGAAACGGCGAAGTCTGAACAGACGATTGAGATAATGGACGAAGTCCTGCGTAAGGGTTATGAGGACGTCAACAAGGCGCCAGAAGTTGATCCGACAGCAGGCGAAGAGCCTGCGGCGCAGCAGTAATCGCAGAAACTAGAGCCCGGGCTTCTCCGGGCTCTTCCATATTCAGCTCGGGTTTTCTGGAATGTCCGCTTCTGTTTCACCACTCGCACCGAATTCTTACCCCGATATGCCTGCTGTTCGTGGCCTGCGGATGGCAACGGCTGCCGCTGGGATCAAATACCAAAACCGTACAGATGTACTACTGATGGTTTTTGACCGACCGGCTGCAGTAGCGGGTGTTTTTACCCGTTCAAGATGCCCGTCCGCGCCCGTCGATTTCTGTCGTGCAAATTTGCCCCATGGCCGTGCACGGGCAGTGGTTGTCAATTCGGGAAATGCAAATGCATTCACCGGAATTAAAGGAAGGGCTGCGACCGAGATTACAGCGCGATCTGCTGCAGCTGCTGTCGGCTGTGACGAACGGGAGATTTTTCTTGCCTCAACAGGCGTGATCGGAGAGCCATTGGATGCTTCGAGATTTTCTGGTGTGCTTGGCGAGATGAACAGCAGAGCGAAGCCGGACTTCTGGACAGAAGCGGCCATGGCCATCATGACGACCGATACCTATCCGAAGGTTGCTACCCGAACATGCCGGATCGGTGGTGTTCCGGTTACCATCAATGGGATTGCGAAGGGAGCCGGGATGATTGCTCCGGACATGGCAACCATGCTTTCCTTTGTCGTGACCGATGCCGATATCGCTCCCGACGTTTTGCAGGCGTTGCTGTCGGCTGGCGTGGGACCAACTTTTAATTCGGTCACTGTTGACAGTGATACCTCCACGTCTGACACGCTGCTGCTATTTGCAACAGGTGCAGCTGCTGCAGACGGCCAGCTGCGAATTGTCGCGGCTGATGACGAACAGCTGGAGGAATTCCGCTTGTCGCTCAATGACCTGTTCAAGGACCTTGCACTGCAGATTGTACGGGACGGCGAAGGTGCGCGAAAAATGGTGGAGATCACCGTGACCGGCGCCGAAAACGACAGGGCAGCAAAGACGATAGCCCTTTCAATCGGCAATTCGCCCCTGGTCAAGACTGCCGTCGCAGGTGAAGATGCCAACTGGGGCCGCGTTGTGATGGCGGTGGGCAAATCGGGAGAGTTGGCAGATCGTGATCGGCTTTCCATCTGGTTTGGGGATGTCCGTGTCGCTGTCAACGGTGAACGAGATCGGGGCTACTCGGAGGCGGCGGCCGCAGCCGTAATGAAGGCGCAGGACATTCCCATTCGTGTCGACCTTGGCCTGGGCAACGGTAAGGCAACCATATGGACATGTGATCTGACAAAGGACTATGTCGCGATCAATGGCGACTACCGGAGCTGATGCTGACGATGCAATCATCATTGCAGGCCAATAACTTGCCACTGGTACGCCGGTTGGAGGCAGTCGGTTTCAGGGCATGGCCGGCAGCGACTGTATTGTACGATGGCAGTTGGCAAATTCGTCTGGCCGGTGGGCATCCGTCCAAACGACTAAACTGCGTCGTACCCTTGGATCCGTCGGATAGTCGGGAAGTGGAAATGCGTCTGGAAAAGGCCGGCAAACGTTTTCAGGCCTTTGGTCGTTTGCTGATCCTGCGAGAAACCCCACTTGCTCCCAAACCATTGATCGACCATCTTTCAGAACATGGTTGGACCCGTTTCGAAACCGTCAAGGTAATGACGGCCGATCTGGCGCAGCTGGAGTTGCCCGAAACACTCGATCACCTGCCAAGTCATGATATTGGACGCTTCATCGATATAAGCCTCGCCGTTACGGGGGAAGGTCCGGCATTGAAGCCTGCGCTTGCGGAAGTGCTTAGCGCAATCAAGCCGAGCTTGGGGCTTTTTGCTATTGAGACGCCCGACGGACCTGCTGCAGTGACGCTTTGCGTACAGGATAATGACCTTGCGGGTATCATGGGTTTTGCGGTTGCTGACAGCCGGCGTAGACAGGGTGTCGGTACGGAAATTCTATCCTCGGCACTTCGCTGGGCGCGGATCAGTGGGGCTCGAAGCGCTTGGGTACAGGTTGTCAGTGTGAATTCGCCGGCGATCGCGCTCTATCGGAAGTTCGGCTTTCAAGAAGCTTATGAATATCACTACTGGAAAGAGCCTGCATGAAGGTCGAGGAAAAGCCCATTCTGCTGGTCGTCGCGTGTGCGCTGGTAGATGCTGATAGCCGGATACTTCTAGCCCAGCGACCGCAAGGTAAAACGCTGGCTGGGCTTTGGGAATTTCCTGGCGGCAAAGTTGAGGTCGGCGAATTGCCCGAAGACACTCTTATTCGTGAACTGCGGGAAGAACTGGGCATTACCACAAAGACCTCCTGCCTGGCACCGCTGACCTTTGCCAGCCACACATATGAAAGTTTCCACCTTTTGATGCCGCTCTATATCTGCAGACGATATGAAGGCGTACCCGTCGGCCAAGAGGGGCAGGCGATCAAATGGGTACGTACGCGTGATCTTCGAAACTATCCCATGCCACCGGCAGATCAACCATTGATCCCGTTCCTGCAGGATCTGCTCTAATCCCCAGAGTGGGACGTTAATAGATCATTTATCCGTTTCGTCTAACTTTAGGTTTTACCAAGGCAGTAACTGCGTCGACGAGGCTTTGAGACAATGGACGAGGAATTCTGGAAGACTGTGCGGGTTCGCCGACGGGCGACGTACAGATCCGGCAGAACCGGCGCCCTGAACATTGCGTTGTTGTTCGGAACGGCAGTGATAGCATTTTCCCTGATTATCACCCCGATGCTCATCGAGGACAAAGATGCGCGTCGACTTGCGCACGTGCATGAGGAGTTTGATCGGATAACCACCGGTTCAGTTCCCCGCGTTGATGACCGTTCGAAACACTATACAATTCGCCGTAGCATTCTGCAGGAGACACCAGGTTCTGTCTGTATCATCGAACGCTACGACGTCGGCGCCCGTTGCTGATTATATGGAAGTCGTGAATGCATGCCGTCTGGAAGAAACGGCATGCATCTCGTCCACTTGCGGTCACACCAGAATGGTGGCTCGACGGCTTCCGAATATGATCTGATCGCCGCTTTTATTTCCGCTGATTGCGGCTCCTGGCGACTTGCCGAAATCCCCGGAAACGTGTTTGGCCCCATCGAGGTCTACGTGGGGATTGCCATTGGCTAGCGGTCTTCGTCACTCCTGTCCCTTGACATACGTAAGGCATCTGCCAGTCGTATCTTGGCGGAGCCTGGTTTGAGAGGCTTCTGCTGGCTCTCGTGCGGCGCCCACCCTGAAGCATAGATGAATGAAAAAGTGGCACGTATCCTGCCATCGGGATCGGAGTAGCGCTCCGCATAAAGTTCGGCGGCTCTCAGAAAGAATCTGCGCGTTACTGGACGACGGCTGCGACCAGTAAGTGAATTTGCCATGCCCATGGCACGAAGATCACTTGTGAGTTGAAATAGCGAATCGTAACGAACCGTATGGGTCTCTACATCCACGACCGGGAGTGTGAAGCCGGTGCGCTGCAGTAATGCGCCGATATCACGGACATCGGCGAAAGGGATAACCCTCGGGCTTGCGCCGCCGTTCAGTTCGACTTCGACGCTCAACAGTATATCGCGAAGCTCGGCCAGAGTGCCTGCTCCCGGGATGGCTGCCATAAACAAGCCATCAGGTTTTAGAGCTCGCTGGATACGAACCAGCATGCCTGGTGTGTCATTGGTGAGGTGGAGCGCTAGTGGTGAGAGGATCAGATTGACCGATGCTGGGTCTAGTGGGACATCATCCAAGGCCGCGACGGTTATATTTTCTCCTGCAGAAGCGAAGATTGAGCTGGTTTCAATACGTTCGATGCTGCCGACTCTGCCAGTCTCCAGGGCCCTGTGTGCGCCTATGCCAGTCGCGCCATGTAACTCCACAGCCCTGTCGAAATACCGCTCGATCACGGCAAGTCTCTCGGCGAGTTCACGGGTTGTCAGGTCAAGCAGGAATGCAGCCTCGAGGCCATATTTCCGAAACGCGAGTTCACGCCGCCTTGAGACCAGCGCCTGGTCGAAAAGTATCTCCATGTCAGCCTTATCCTCAAAATTTGATTGTCGAGTGGCGCCTGCTGGGTGCGATTGTCAATCCACGGATAGTAAACGGCAGCCAAATACACTGAAGTTTGAGCATACTGTAGGCCAGGCTTGGTCGTGAATCCTCTTGCGCGCATCCGCGGCGTTCATTCAGGAAATGCTGAACGCCGGCTCTTGGAGCAGAAATTCTTGCACATAAAGGTGAAGCACCTCCTGGTAAACAGGATGAGATCGCTAGACCCGGCGTCAGATGATGGCAAGGCCGACATGTGCGGCGGGGTTGTTGTTGCTGCAGATCGGTGGTTTGCAAGCAGCAAGTTGTGTCATTGCCGTGGATGAAAGAATGAAGAGTGGACGCTAATGGATCGTCAATGGACATGCGAAGAATGCGTCACGGTCCACGACCGCGACGTCAACGCTGCGATCCATCTAAGAGATTATGCTGTAAGGTGAACGCCGTGAGTTCCACGGTGGCTGCCTGTGGAGGGGAAGGCGCTGGCCGACGTCGCAAGACGAAGGTGAAGCCGTCCCCGGCGAAGCAGGAGCTCAACAGCAAACCTGAAGATGTCTATATGAGCGGGCTTGTGCAGGTTTGATGGAACGGCCTTTGCAAGGGGCCCTTCCAAGCTTATATGAGGCGCGACTGAACAGTTCGCACGCCTTGCTGGCGACAGGAGAAGCATATGGCAGATATTACGATCTATACGCGCCTGGGTTGCGGTTACTGTACCCGGGCGAAGGCTCTGCTCGCTTCCAAGGGTGTTGATTTCACAGAACGTGACGCATCCAGCTCTCCGGAGCTGCGTCAGGAAATGATCAGTAAGGCCTGTGGCCGCTCGACATTTCCGCAAATATTCATCAATGACAAGCACGTCGGTGGGTGTGATGAATTGCACGCGCTCGATCGTGCTGGCAAACTCGATCCGATGCTCGCCAACTGAGGGGAACTTTATGGTATTCAAGGCTGCCGCAATTCAAATGTGCTCCGGCGTTGAGCCGGAGAAGAACGTCGCTGTTATGGTGCGTCTCGTGCGTGAGGCTGCAAGTCAAGGCGCCGTCTATGTCCAGACGCCGGAGATGACCGGCGCTATACAACGGGATCGCGCCGGACTACTTTCGGTATTGAAGTGCGAACGCGACGACCTCATCGTGAGGGCAGCGCGGGAACTCGCGCAAGAGCTTGGTATCCACGTTCACCTCGGATCCACGCCTATTGCACTGCCTGACGGCAAGATTGCGAATCGAGGCTTTCTCTTTGGTCCCGGAGGCAGACAGATATGTATCTATGACAAAGTCCATATGTTCGATGTTGATCTCGACAATGGAGAAAGTTGGCGAGAGAGCGCTGTGTATCGACCTGGTGCCGAGGTTCGCGTGGCCGCTCTCCCATTTGCTATGCTCGGGTTCGCGATCTGTTATGACGTCCGCTTTCCCTCATTGTTTCGTGCTGAAGCAATCGGTGGGGCTGAAGTGCTGACTGTTCCGGCGGCGTTCACGCGTCAGACGGGGGAAGCGCACTGGGAGGTATTGCTTCGTGCACGCGCCATAGAAAATGGTGCTTTCGTGGTCGCGGCAGCTCAGGCTGGAGTGCATGAGGACGGCCGCGAGACATTTGGCCATTCCATGATCGTTGATCCGTGGGGTAAAGTGCTGGCATCGGCTGGGGATCGCGGTGAGGCAATCGTCACCGCCGACATCGATGTCGATCAGGTAAGGGTAGCCCGAACCAAAATTCCTAACCTCCAGAACGGTCGTGATTTCACGCTGGAAATGGTGGCAGCGGAGGCGAAGGAGACGACCCCTTGATCCGTTATTCACTTGTCTGCAACAATGCTCATTCATTTGAAGCCTGGTTTTCGGAAAGTGCAGACTTCGATCGACAGGTGGAGAGTGGTTTCCTGACCTGTCCGGACTGTAATTCTTCGGTGATTTCGAAGTCGCTCATGGCCCCGTCGGTTTCAACCGCGCGACAGAAGGATGAAAAACAGGCAATTGCGATGGACCTTGCTCAAAAGAAGGCTATGGCCAAACTTCGCGAGGCAGTCGCGTCCATCAAGGAAAACGCAGAGGACGTAGGGGAGAAATTTCCTGAAGAAGCCCGCAAGATCCACTATGGAGAGGCGGACGCTCGCGGTATCATGGGGAAGGCAAGTCTCGATGAGGTGCGCTCGCTCGTTGACGAAGGCATTGAAGTGGCGCCGCTGCCGATATTGCCCGAAGATGCGAATTGAAACTCAGCCAGGGCGTTTCGCCAGTAACATGTAATTTACGTCCATATCCGATGACAGGTTCCAACGGTCCTGCAAGGGATTGAAGAAGACACCGGTGCGATGAATGATCTCCATTCCACTTGCCGAAAGTGGTGTCTCCAATTCTCGTGGTTGCACCAGCTTTTCGTATTGATGCGTTCCTTTCGGTAACCACCGCAGAATGTTTTCCGCCGCAAAAATGGCAAGCGCGCGCGCCTTCAACGTACGATTGATAGTAGCCAGGAACATCAGCCCATCAGGTTTGACCAATGACGCACAGGTCCGGATAAAAAAATCGACGTCAGCGACATGCTCAACCACTTCCATATTGAGAACCACATCGAATACTTCTCCGTGCTCCGCCAATTGCTCGGCGGTGACGGCGCGATAGTCAATAGTTATCCCCATTCCTGATGCATGGGTTGAGGCAATTCCGATATTCTTCTCCGAGGGGTCAGCACCGACAACGGTTGCTCCCATACGCGCGATCGGTTCCGATAAAAGGCCGCCGCCGCATCCGATATCCAGGATACGAAGACCTGCAAGTGGCAGATATCCTTTCGGATCGCGCCCAAAATTCTCGCAGATTTTATCGCGGATATAGGTGAGTCGAACAGGATTGAACTTGTGAAGTGGTTTGAATTTTCCAGTGGGGTCCCACCATTCAGCGGCCATGGCGGAAAAGCGGTTGACCTCGTTTTGGTCGATGGTTGTCTTCGCAGTTTCGGTCATTGGCTCTCGTCTCCGGTGATGGCGTTGAAGTCGGACGATCGGCTTTGGAAGTCAAGGCCTGGTTACCGCCCTGTTCGTCGGCCAAAGACACTGTGTCAATCCTGCAATTCGCGGTTGGCCCGCTTTTGAAGCCTTGCGTTCATGCCGGAGTTCTACTTTCCCATGGAGCTGCGCCGCGCTTGCCGAGCTGGCGGATACTAGTTGATCGGGGGGATGTATATGCATGCCCGAACTGTCCTGGGCAATTCTGAAGGTAACGTTCATTCTCAGTTCAGTGCTGAATCGAAAGTCTTCTGGAATGTTGAATATCGGGAAGGCCGTGAGCTGATTGGATCGTCACCGGCCTGGAAGGAGCAGTTGCATTGAAGTCTCTGTTGAGTATCGCCGCCTCGCTCTGTTCTGGTTGCCGTGCCGTCAATTGCCGATGCAGCCGTTCGTGGCTTGCTACGGCAAATGTCTACATGCGGTCGGGCCCAAGTATCACCTATCCCGCTGCAACCGTCATACCTTCGAATGCACCCGCTACGATACATGGCTGCATGAGTAACGTAAATTGGTGCGATGTCTCTTTTCGGGGAGGAAGAGGTTGGGTCTCGGGTAATAACGTCCAGGCTCACCATCATCAACGCCGGGTTCAGTAGGCCTCCGATACTGTCGATTCCTTGGATTTCCAACCGTCACGTTCGAGATTAGACACTATTGGGACCGCCACTATCGCAGCCGTGATTTTTACCGTGATCGCTCCAGGTGGGATCGAGGTGATGATTGGGTCAGGGATCGCGACAGGGGATCGGTCCATCGAGGTTGATTTCGGTGGGGCCGAAGTTGTCTACTTGCCTTGGAGGACGAGACAGGTTCCGTGTCTGCAGATCTTGCGGTCATGTGTAGTTCTGGTTGATCTGGCTTCGGCCTGGATCAATCCCGCCTTTTCGTGCTAATTGGCAGGGGCCACGCAAGCTGCTCCGACCACAAGCTGACGCTGAAATTTGCTGGCGGGTTCAAAGAAACAAAAGGATCTTGATCCTTGCGCCATCATGTCGTGTCTGTATGGTGCTGACTTGATGACGGCATTGCGTCCCGTTCCCCTTTTCGATAAGAGACGCGGCGAAAACCCGTCTCACGCGAGGCGGTCGAAGAGCACGCCCCCGCACAGGGGACGAACGGTTGGAATTGGTTGGCATGGCACGCATCGTCATGAAATTCGGCGGGACGTCTGTCGCGAATCTGGAACGCATCTACAACGTCGCACGTCATGTGAAACGTGAATCTGATGCTGGCCACGAAGTCGCAGTTGTGGTTTCGGCGATGTCGGGTAAGACGAACGAACTTGTTGGCTGGGTCCTCGACACGCCGAAGGTTGCAGGCGCGAGTTCGCCGTTCTACGATGCGCGTGAATACGATGCGGTAGTGGCCTCAGGCGAACAGGTAACTTCCGGCCTGCTTGCTATTGCGCTCCAGTCGATGGGCGTTAATGCTCGCTCCTGGCAGGGTTGGCAGATCCCGATCAAGACCGATAACGCACACGGCGCTGCTCGGATCATAGATATTGATGGTTCTGATATCGTCAAACGCATGGGCGAAGGGCAAGTTGCCGTGGTTGCCGGCTTCCAGGGCATCGGGCCCGACAATCGGATAGCGACATTGGGCCGTGGCGGCTCCGATACGTCGGCGGTGGCAGTTGCGGCTGCAGTCAAGGCCGATCGTTGCGATATCTACACGGACGTGGATGGTGTCTATACCACGGACCCACGTATCGTTCCGGCAGCTCGCCGAATGAAGAAGGTCTCTTTCGAGGAAATGCTCGAAATGGCGTCGCTTGGCTCGAAGGTTTTGCAGGTTCGTTCCGTCGAACTCGCCATGGTCCATAAGGTCCGTATCTTTGTGCGTTCAAGTTTCGAGGATCCCGATGCACCGGGCATGGGCGACTTGGTGAACCCGCCCGGTACTTTGATTTGCGACGAGGAAGAAATCGTGGAACAGGAAGTCGTCACCGGCATCGCCTATGCCAAGGATGAAGCACAGATATCACTGCGTCGACTGGCGGATCGTCCAGGTGTGTCGGCAGCGATCTTCGGCCCGCTTGCCGAATCCCACATCAACGTTGACATGATCGTACAAAATACATCGGAAGACGGTTCAAAAACCGATATGACCTTCACTGTACCTTCCGGTGATGTCCAAAAGGCCCTCAGGGTCCTCGAGGAACACAGGGAAAATATTGGTTTTGATGTTGCGCAGAGCGAATCAGGCCTGGCAAAGGTATCGGTGATCGGTATTGGCATGCGCAGTCACGCTGGGGTAGCGGCGCTTGCTTTCAAGGCACTTGCCGACAAAGGCATCAATATCAAGGCGATCACGACTTCAGAAATCAAGATTTCCATTCTAATTGATGGTGCTTACTCGGAATTGGCAGTTCGGACTTTGCATTCCGCCTACGGTCTCGATAAGAGTTGATCATGGTCTGGTGGCCTTCGTCCCGTCACTGCTTAAGGGGAACGGTCGCCGGGTAGGATGACCTTGTTTCGGGAGCAGTATGCCGATGAGAGACTTGTCGGCGGGTCCGCGCGTTCTATTGCGGCGGATGCGCGAGCTGATGGCGGAGCCGCTCGATCCCCAGGATCGCCTTGACCGAATCGTACGGCAGATCGCCAGCAACATGGTGGCGGAAGTTTGTTCTGTCTATGTGCTTCGGTCCGACGGCGTTCTGGAACTTTATGCGACTGAAGGCCTCAATCCGGAAGCAGTCCACCTTTCCCAGTTGAAAATGGGCCAGGGCCTTGTCGGCACGATCGCCGCTTCTGCGCAGTCTCTCAATCTTTCGGACGCACAGGCGCATCCGGCCTTTCGATATCTCCCTGAAACCGGTGAGGAGGTCTACCACTCATTTCTTGGCGTACCCATTTTGAGAGCCGGCCGTACTTTGGGCGTTCTGGTCGTCCAGAACAAGGCAAGCCGAACTTACCGCGAGGATGAGCTCGAGGCACTTGAAACGACCGCAATGGTGATCGCTGAAATGATAGCTACCGGGGAGCTGAAAAAGATCACCAAGCCTGGCCTGGAACTGGATCTAACACGTGCAGTAACAATCGATGGCGATGGCTACAATGAGGGTATCGGACTCGGCCATGTCGTACTGCACGAGCCGCGTGTCGTCGTCACCAATCTGCTTAATGAAGACGCCGACAGCGAAGTACGACGGCTTGCGGAGGCGCTGGGCTCGCTGCGCATTTCAATCGATGACATGTTGTCACGACGGGAAGTGGCAAGTGAAGGAGAGCATCGGGATGTACTCGAGACCTATCGTATGTTCGCCCATGATCAAGGGTGGGTCCGTCGTATGGAGGAGGCGATCCATAATGGCCTGACGGCGGAAGCAGCTGTCGAAAAGGTGCAGAGCGACACGAAGGCTCGGATGATTCGGCTGACCGATCCCTACCTGCGGGAACGAATGCATGATTTTGATGATCTGGCCAACAGGTTACTACGGCAGTTGATTGGGTTTAGCGGGAGAACAATAGGCGAAGGCCTGCCAGCAGACGCGATTATCTTTGCACGTGCCATGGGAGCAGCTGAACTTCTGGATTACCCGCGTTCGCGATTGCGTGGTCTGGTGCTTGAAGATGGAGCTGTCACCAGCCATGTCGTAATCGTTGCGCGCGCCATGGGTATTCCCGTTGTTGGCCAGGCGGCAGGTGCTGTTGCGCTCGCTGAGAATGGCGATGCGGTGATCGTAGACGGGGATGACGGGTTGGTCCATCTGCGTCCGATGACGGATCTGTTAAAGGCCTATGAAGAAAAGGTAAGGCTCCGGGCGCGTAGACAGGAGCAGTTCCGAGCCTTGCACTCAGTAGAGCCCATCACCCGTGATGGCAAACGGATCAGCCTGCTGATGAATGCCGGACTAATCGTCGACCTCCCGCAATTGGCGGAGTCTGGAGCAGACGGCATAGGGTTATTCCGTACCGAATTGCAGTTCATGATTGCCTCAACCATGCCAAAAATGGAGGAGCAGGAAGCCTTCTATCGTAATGTGATCAGGCAGGCGGCTGGTCGGCCAATCACGTTCCGTACGCTCGATATAGGTGGAGATAAAGTCGTCTCCTATTTTCGTCCTCATGAAGAGGAAAATCCGGCGCTCGGGTGGCGTGCAATTCGCCTTTCTCTGGACCGTCCCGGCCTTTTGCGAACGCAATTGCGGGCATTGCTGCGTGCATCGGCGGATGCAGAGCTGAAGATCATGTTACCGATGGTAACGGAAGTTGCTGAGATCCATTCGGTGCGCGAACTGCTTCAGAAGGAGATCCAGCACCTGTCGAAATTTGGACATGGCTTGCCGCAAAAATTGAAGTTTGGTGCTATGTTGGAAGTTCCGGCACTTATGTGGCAGCTTGATGAATTGATGGCGGAAGTCGATTTTGTTTCTGTCGGATCAAACGATCTGTTCCAGTTCTCTATGGCGGCCGATCGGGGTAATGCACGTGTATCTGATCGGTTTGATCTGCTGGGCAGGCCGTTCCTTCGAATTTTGCGCAATGTTGTTCGCGCCGGTGAGCGTAGTGG
>JAEWDP010000154.1 GCA_023390055.1 Pseudomonadota bacterium
GACTGCGTGACAATGTTGCTCTTCCTCGGCCGGTAATTACACCGACCAGCAAGGCATTTGACGGTGGCCACGACGAGCCGCTGACACCGGAACAGATAATAGAGCACGGCCTGCTAAGTCAGCCACAATGGGACAAGGTTTCTCAATACGCTTTGTTGCTTTTCCAACGGGGCCAGGAGCTGGCTGCTAAGCGCGGACTGATCCTCGTGGATACGAAATATGAGTTTGGTACCGATGCCGCCGGGGATATCATCCTTGCCGACGAGATCCATACACCCGATAGCAGCCGTTACTGGATGGCCGACAGCTATCACGCGAAGTTTGCCGCGGGAGAACGGCCTGTCAGTTTCGACAAGGACTTCGTGCGTGCGTGGGTAGTAGAAAGATGTGATCCCTATGAAGATGAAATACCTTCAATTCCTGCTTCACTGATAGAGGCAACTTCAGCAGTCTACCGCGATGCATTCGCAAGAATTACCGGAACCTCCTTACCGCTTCACGATGCCAGCACCAGCATTCTTGACCGGGTGAGGCAGAACTTGCAGCCCTATTTCTGACACTAGGCCCGGTTTCCAACCAAGTGATTTGGACAAGACAAGCGTTTGCGCAGACCACGACAAAAAGCAGAAGAAACAAGGCAGGACATTCTGATGACAGCGGAAGCGCTGTTTCGTCAGCGCGGCATCGCTGGCTCTTCGGTTGCGGAGATCGCTCACAATCTGGGAATGTCGCCCTCCAACGTCTTCAAGCACTTTCACTCCAAAACCGCATTGGTGGATGCGATCTGCGACCGTCATCTAAGCCGCATGATAGAGCGCTTTACCACTTTAGACGATCCTGCGCCTGCACCAGATCGGCTATCACTTGTTGCGTGCAACCTCATGGAAGCCCATCTTCAGGACATCCGCGAGAACCCCTTTTTTCTAGAGATGATCGTTGTGATGTCCGACAACGATCTGACCAGTGGCCGGCGCTACCGTGAACTCATTGAGGACCTTTTTGCTGATCTTATTCTTCAAGGCGTGGAGGCTGGCATCTACCACTGTGATGACTGCGTAGCAGCCAGCCGCTACGTGGCAGCGACCTTTGCTGGCGCCTTACATCCCGTTTTTCTCGTTCGCATGGAAGAAAGTGAGCTAAGGGATCGGTGCGCTGGCATTGCAAAACTTGTAAATGCCGCACTGCAAAACCCCCTTGCAAAGTGACGATCGTTAAATTACGTCACTTTGCAAGGGCAAGTCGATTTGGTTCTGTGCTTTTCTGGGTATCGACTTCAAATTACACTCAATCACCATTTTCTAGTGCTTTACCGCCCTACTCGGTATTGTCGGCCCTTCGCCTAAATATCTGCCGCCATTGTTTGGATTACATAAATGAAAGCACCTAAGCTCCTCTTTTCAATCCTTCTAGCGCTGATGCTTTCTGCCTGCAGCGACAGCGGTCAGAGTTCTGGCACGGATGCTGCCGGCGAACAGGACCCTCCCCCGACACCGGTAAGCGTTGTAACGTTGGCCCAATCGGAGTATCCGATCACGCGCATTCTTCCGGGACGTGCGACGGCATTTCGGAGCGCGGAAATTCGGCCAAGGGTCACCGGTGCCATACGCGAGATCTCTTTCAAGGAGGGCAGTGCGGTGGCTAAAGGGGATCCACTATTCCAGATCGAGGATGATACCTATCTTGCCGCTGTGGCAGAAGCCCGAGCAACCGTTGCCAAGGCTGAAGCCAGCATTCCGAGTGCCGAGGCCAACCTGGCCCGTTATGAGCGGCTTGTGAATAGTGGCGCCACCCAGATTGAATACGAGAATGCACGGGTAACGCTGCTTCAGGCCAAGGCCGAAGTGGCACAGGCAAAGGCCGCGTTGCAGAGCGCAGAAATCAATCTCGACCTGACGAAGCTCCGGGCCCCTTTTGATGGTGTGACAAGTATTTCAAACGTAAGCATAGGCAATATCGTGACTGCCAATCAACCGGAAGCGCTCACTACTCTTCGGCAGCTAGACCCGGTCTACATTTACCTGACGGAATCCAGCACCAACCTTCTCGAACTCAAGAAAGCCCTGGATTCGGGACGCCTTACAGGAAATGACGGCGAAGCAGAAATCAAGCTGACCCTTGAAGATGGTACGATCTACCCGAAGACAGGCAAGCTCGACATGTCCGAGATGGCCGTAAGCGAAACTACAGGCACATACCAAATTCGCGCACTTTTCGACAACCCGGACAAGACCATCCTGCCAGGAATGTACGTTCGTGCCACTGTAACACTGGGAGAAGAGCGCGGATATCTCATCCCCCAACGCGCTGCAACGAGGAATGCACGCGGAGAACTTTCTGCCAAATTCGTCAGTGACGCCAATACCGTCGAGACGAGGATTTTCCCGATCAGTCACGTTTCGGGAAATAGCTGGTTGGTAACCGAGGGAATAAGTGATGGCGACCGCCTAATCGTCGACGGATTTCAGTGGATCGGTGATGGCGCACCAATCACTCCGGTCAATGCGACAGTCGATGAAAATGGTTTGGTTGTCGAAATCCCGAGCGCCGAAGCGGCTGAACCCGCCGCACAATAATATACCGCTGTCATTGGATGTGCTGCAGAACGAGCGGCAGAGGATTTTAAATGGCCAAGTTCTTTATCCGGCGACCTGTCTTCGCATGGGTCATTGCAATTGTTATCATGCTGAGTGGCGTGATGGCTATTTCAACACTCTCCATCTCGCAATATCCAGACATCGCGCCCACGACCGTACGCATTTCGGCTACGTATACCGGGGCCAGTGCTGAGACTGTGGAAAAATCTGTCACAACCATCATCGAAGACGGCATGACCGGCCTTGATGATCTCACCTACATGACATCCGCGTCGAGCACGGGTCGTTCAACTATCACCTTAACGTTCGGCAACACGGTTGATCCGGAAATTGCTCAGGTGCAGGTCCAAAACAAGCTCCAGCTTGTACAATCGCAACTTCCCGACACCGTCCAGCAAGCCGGTATTTCCGTGACGCGATCAACTTCCAGCATCCTTATGGTCGGGGCCCTTGTCTCGACGGACGGGAAGCGCAGTTCAGTTGACCTCGGCGATGTATTTGCGACCAGCATCGAAGATCGTATCAAACGCATCGAAGGCGTCGGCAGTGTCGACATCTTTGGATCCGGCTATGCAATGCGCATCTGGCTGGATCCGTTCAAACTGCAAAAATATCAACTGACTCCGTCGGACGTGACAACTGCAATCCAGGCACAAAACACACAGGTTTCCGTCGGCTCGCTTGGTGCGCAGCCGGCACCCGAAGGTCAACAATTGACCGTGACGATGACTGCGCAAAGTCAACTGACAACAGTTGGTGACTTCGAATCCATCATCCTCAAAGTGGAACAGGACGGGGCAACAGTACGGCTGAGCGACGTTGCACGCGTCGAGATCGGTCAAGAGCGTTACGGTGATTCTTCCCGCCAGAACCAGCTGCCTTCGACGGGTTTCGCCGTCAACCTCGCAACCGGAGCCAATGCCTTGGACACTGCCGACCGGGTGAAGGCAGCACTTTCGGAGATTGCTCCCTCCCTTCCGCAGGGAGTGGAGATAACGTATCCTTATGACACCACGCCATTTGTGGAACTCTCGATCGAGAAGGTGGTCCATACTCTCATCGAGGCCATTATCCTGGTTTTTGTGGTGCTTCTCGTTTTCCTCCAGAATCTGCGGGCCACACTCATCCCAATGATTGCAGTCCCCGTCGTCCTGCTCGGGACATTCGGGATCTTGGCACTGACAGGCTATTCGATCAACACATTGACAATGTTCGCAATGGTCCTGGCAATAGGCCTTCTGGTGGACGATGCAATCGTCGTCGTCGAAAACGTCGAACGCATCATGGATGAGGAGGGCCTTTCGCCGCTGGAAGCGACAGAAAAATCAATGGGAGAAATCACCGGAGCGATCATCGGAATCGCACTTGTGCTCACTGCAGTCTTCATCCCGATGGCATTCTTCGGAGGCTCCACCGGAATTATCTATCGCCAGTTTTCTGTGACGATCGTATCGGCAATGCTACTCTCTGCGGTCGTAGCAATCGTTTTGACGCCTGCCCTTTGTGCAACCATGTTGAAACCAATTGATCACAACAAGAAGCGGAAGGGAATCGGCGCCTGGTTCAACCGTGGGTTTGCGCGATGCATCAA
>JAEWDP010000180.1 GCA_023390055.1 Pseudomonadota bacterium
GCAACACGCATCATCGCCTCTGGCGGCACGCACAAGCGGATGATCATGCAGGCCGTCTTGCGAGGAAAACTCGCGACAGCCGTGGTAACGGATGCCGACACCGCCCGCTGGCTTCTGGTAAATTCAAACCGAACCGGCAAATCATGATCCCGTCCCGCCCCCGGCAATCAGGGCAGCAGCAGACATTGAAGGGTCGACAACAGGAAATTTCGACACCTTCGACCCTGCGGACCCGCGCGGCCCCAACGGCCGACACAACACACCGTCCGCAGCCCGTATCACACCGTCGTCTTTCGCGGTGGACAAGCCAGCGCGGAAATGTATCGATCCTCCAGCACGCAAGCGTGGATATCACACAGGCGCGCGCATATTCCACGCACGATATTCCGGTCATCGGTCAAGATGTCGCGGCTCCTTGAGCCAAGTGGCCGGTTGCGAAGGCATTCCGGCTGGCCGACTATCCTGCCGCAGTGAGCTGGCATGGCACTTGCAGGAACTTATCCGAGCTGCCGACACACAAAGAAGGTTGCAGCCTAATCTGGATCAAGGAGAGTCCAATGGGGAACTTCAAACACATCTTACTAGCATCAACGATTGCTGCATTACTGCCGCTGGCTGCGCCGCAAGCCTCGGAGATCAGGATAGGGTTCACCACGGACGCCCTGACACTCGACCCTGCCAATCATCGAAACCGCGAAACCGAAACAATCATCCGCAATCTCTATGACGGGATACTGACACGCGATGCAGACATGAAAATTGTCCCCGAGATCGCACAGTCATGGGCCCAAACCTCACCCACGACATTTGAGTTTACGATCCGAAAAGGCATCAAGTTCCACGACGGAAGCGATCTGACGGTCGAAGATATCAAGTTTACGCTTGACCGCCTGACAGTCGAAGGCGCCATGGGTGACGGCCAGACCAGTCCCCGTAAAAGTCTCCTCGGACCACTCAAGTCGGTAGAGATCGACGGAGAGAAAGTGATCGTCACACTGAGCGAGCCCTGGCCTATCCTCGGCGCGATGTTGCCGGTCCAGGAAGTCGTGTCTAAAGCCTTTGTCGAAAAGGTCGGCACCGCCGGCATTGCAACCGAGGCAAATGGCACTGGCCCCTTCAAGCTGGTGGAGTGGCGCCGCGGCGATTCTATCATCATGGAACGGTTCGACGACTATTATGGCGGCTCTGCCGACATCGCCCCGGTGGACAAGGCCTGCGTCGACCGAGTGATCTTCAAGGTCATTCCCGAAACCGCATCGCGGGTTGCTGCTCTTTTGGCCGGTGACGTGGACATCATCAATGAACTGCCGCCATTCTCCATCTCCCAGGTCGAAGCCAATCCGAATACCGAAGTGATGACGGTCAATGGCACCAGGAGTTTCTTCATCGCACTCAACAACAAAGGCGAAATCTTTGACGACGTCAAAGTCCGCCAGGCCGTGGCGCATGCACTCGACAAGAAACTGATCATCGACCGCATTTTGGGCGGAAATGCAGTATCAATCGAAGGGATCCTCAGCCCTGCCGCATTTGGTGCTTCCGAACTTCCCCACACCGAATACGATCCGCAAAAGGCAAAAGCCCTGCTCGCAGAAGCTGGCTATCCAGACGGGATCGATATCGTGATCGATACGGAAGGCGCATACAAGGACACCGTAGAAGCCATTGCATCGGTTCTTGCCAAGAGCGGTATCCGCGCGAAAGTCGAGGTGAGCGAGAAGGCTCTGCTGCAAGCAAAATGGAACCCGCAATCGGACGAACCCGCAGGCCAAATGTACTTTACATCCTGGGGCAACGGATCGCTCGATCCATATGACCTTTTTATTCCGACGCATCGAAGTGGAGATCGCGGCAACAGCGCACACTACTCCAATCCGGAACTCGATGGATTGCTCGATCAGGCCTCCACGGAGCTGGACCCCGAGAAGCGGGCCGCTCTTTACAGGCAGGCCGAGCTCATCATCAATGCCGACCTGCCCTATGTCTATCTTTGGGTGCCAAAGGACATCTATGGGGTCTCAAAACGGGTGAAGGGGTGGACACCAAGTGCTGACAGCCGCATCAATCTCCACGACGCTTGCGTCGAATAACAGGATTTGATCGATGCGGTTAGGCACGCTCATCGAACGTCTTCTGCAACTTGTTCCGGTCCTACTCGGGGTGAGCCTCATCGTCTTCATGATGCTGGCGCTCACACCGGGCGATCCTGTGGAAATCATGATCGGCGACCAGAATATGTCACCTGAGCAGGAAGCGCTGCTCCGCGCCGATCTCGGACTTGATCGTCCGCTACCGGAACGGTTCTTGAGCTTTCATCACCAACGCGATGCAAGGTGAGTTCGGAACGAGCTTCTTTCATAGGCGCCCGGTCTATGACGTTATCGTCGAGCGCCTTCCCGCAACGATTGAACTCAGTGTCGTGGCAATGATCATTGCCCTTGTTACTGCCATACCTTTGGGTGTGGCGGCAGCAATCCACAAGAATACCATCATCGACCGTGTTGCGACGATCGGATCTCTTTTTGGTGTGTCCCTGCCTGGCTTCTGGTTCGGTATTCTCCTGCTGATGCTGTTTGCCGTACACCTTCGCCTCCTGCCTGTTTCAGGTCGCATCGGCTTTGATAGCGAGGTTCCAACAGTCACTGGATTCTTGCTGATCGATACCCTCTTACATGGTGAGATTGCGGCATTCTGGGATGCGCTGAAGCACATATTGCTACCCGCAATCACGCTCGGGCTACCTATGACTGCGATCCTCACGCGCGTGACACGTACCGCAATGCTTGAAGTGATGCGGCAGGACTATGTGGCATTCGCCGAGGCCAAAGGTTTAAGTCGACACCGGATCCTTTATCGCCATGCACTCAAGAATGCCCTCATCCCGACCGTTTCGGTTGCAGCAATCGAGACTGGATCGTTGTTGGGCGGCAACATGATCGTGGAAACGGTTTTCGGCTGGCCAGGACTTGGTCGACTGGTTGTGGAGAGCATTTTCGTCCGTAATTATCCGCTCGTTCAGGCAGCGGTGCTGCTCTATGCGATAACCTATGTATTGATGAATTTTGTCGCGGATATTCTCTACACGGTCCTCAACCCGAGGGTGAAGCTATGAGTTCGCTCTCCGACCCTGTCATTACTCCTGCACCAACGTCACCCTTCCAGCAAAATCTCGCGACGTTTGCAGAAAACCGGCTCGCACTTGGCAGCGCGCTGATTCTCCTGATCTTCGTGATCATGGCAATATTCGCTCCGTGGATTGCACCACAGGACCCTTATGAGACAGATCTCTTCCGCCGTCTCCAACCACCAGCGTGGAAGGAAGGTGGCGAACTTGCGTTTCTTCTAGGCTGCGATGCTCTTGGACGCGATATTCTCTCGCGGATCATCTATGGTGCCCGTATCTCGATCTTCATTGGAACTGTCGTAGTCGTGGCGGCCACAATGATCGGCATCCTGGCTGGTCTCGCCGCTGGGTATCTGCGGGGCTGGGTCGACATCATAATTTCGCGTCTCGTCGATATTCTGCTTGGCTTTCCCTATCTGATCTTTGCAATTGGTCTGATGGCAATGATGGGCCCGGGCCTGTTCAACATCGTGCTTGCACTCATCTACAAGGAATGGGTCATCCCCTGTCGTGTGGTGCGCGGAGAAACACTTGCCGTGCGCGAACTGGAATATGTCGAAGCGGCCCGCGCACTCGGCGCCTCCCGCTTTCACATCATGATCCGCGAGATCATGCCCAATGTACTGTCCGCCGTACTGGTTGTTGCAACCATCCGCATGGCGGACGTGATTATCCTTGAGGCGAGTCTCAGCTTCCTTGGCCTTGGAGTTCAGCCTCCAACCGCCTCCTGGGGCTCCATGGTAGCGGACGGGCGCGCCTTTATTCTCGAAGCGTGGTGGGTCTCCACCTTCCCCGGCCTGGCCATCCTGCTGCTGGTGCTGGTAATCAACGTCGCCAGTCAAGGTCTTCGCGATGCTTTCGATCCAAGGTTCAACGAATGACTGTGCATCCACAACCTCTCCTTGAAGTGAATGGCCTGCGGACCGTTTTCGAAACCCGGGCAGGACGCGTTGTTGCGGTCGATGGGGTCGATCTCACCGTAGGTACCGGCGAATGCCTCGGAGTCGTCGGCGAAAGCGGTTCAGGAAAAAGCGTCACCTTCTCATCCATTATGGGCCTGGTGCGTTCGCCCGGCTACATCGACACCGGCTCTATCCGGTTCGAGGGGGTAGACATGCGGGCGCTTTCTCCCAACGAGATGCGCAAGGTTAGGGGCCGTGACATTGCGATGACAATGCAGGATGCGCTCACAGCCTTGAACCCTGCCCTCACGGTCGGCGAGCAGATACTGGAAGTCTACTTTGCCCACGATAGAACGCTTCCAGTTGAACGCCGCGCCCGTCGCAAAGCCGCAATCGACAAGGCAGTGGACATGCTGGAACTTGTGGGGATTGCCTCGGCATCTGAACGGATGAAAAATTATCCCCACGAATTTTCCGGTGGCATGCGGCAACGCATCATGATCGCCATTGCTCTTGCATGCAGACCAAAGCTTCTGATTGCCGACGAACCCACTACTGCACTCGATGTGACTATCCAGGCGCAGGTTCTTGAACTTATTGCCGATATAAGAGCACGACTTCGAATGAGTGTCGTCCTCATTACCCACGATCTCGGCGTCGTTTCTGAATATTGTGATCGCGTCGTCGTCATGTATGCCGGCCAGGTCGTCGAACAGGGACCGACGGATTTGGTGATCGGCGCTCCCCAGCATCCCTACACTAAGGGTCTCCTGCGATCGATCCCCCGGCTCTCCATGCGTGGCCAGCCGATCGAACCAATCGAGGGTCAGGTTCCTGATCTGATAAACTTGCCGCCACAGTGTCGCTTCTACTCGCGATGCAATGACCGCCTCGATGCCTGCTTGAATAATATCGAGATGCGCTGCACGGGCGCGCAGCGTCAGGCACGTTGCATCCGCGTGTCAGAGGAAACGCCATGAAAGAGCAACCTTCGTCACCGCTGATAAGCGTCGCAAACCTTACCAAGCACTATGGCGGTCAACGAGGCCCTATTGCCTGGTTAACTGGCAAGCCGGCAATCAACATCCATGCTCTCAATGACGTGTCTTTTGACATAAGACGCGGAGAAACCCTTGGCCTGATCGGAGAAAGCGGCTGCGGGAAATCGACGTTGGGTCGCACGCTGCTTCGGTTGCATGAGCCGACGTCGGGGCGGGTGATCTTTGATGACGAAGACATTACCAATCTGGATCACGCCGGTCTCAAGGCGATGCGCCGGCATATGCAGATCATCTTCCAGGATCCTTATGCATCTCTCAATCCAAGGCGGACAGTTGCTGACATTATAGGATTGCCGCTTTCACTTCATAATCTCGTCTCAGGTCGCCGCCAGATGCGTGACAAGGTGGTCGAAATCATGGAGAAGGTCGGGTTGAAAACCAATCAGCTCGATCGCTACCCGCACCAGTTTTCCGGCGGTCAACGACAACGTATCGGCATCGCGCGTGCTCTGATCAGCCAACCAAAATTCATTGTTTGCGACGAGCCGGTCTCGGCACTTGACGTGTCAATCCAGGCGCAGATTATCAAGCTCCTGACTGACCTCAAACAGGAAATGTCATTGACCTACCTGTTCGTATCGCATGACATCTCAGTCATCAGCTATCTCTCGGATCGCGTAGCCGTCATGTATCTTGGCGAGATCGTCGAGATGGGTGCCGCCGACAAGGTACTGTCCAGTCCCCGCCATCCCTATACCCAAAGCCTGATGTCGGCAGTCCCTGACGTCGATCATCCCGGAAAGCGCAGCCGCGTACGCTTGTCAGGTGATCTGCCTTCGCCACAATCGCCTCCGCCAGGATGCAAGTTCCACACCCGCTGTCCACGCGCCATTGCGCGTTGCCGTATCGAAGCACCGGTCCGACAACAAATCGAAGATGGCCATAGCGCAGCGTGTCACCTGATCTGAAACAAGGATAATAACGAGGAAGCAACATGGGCAGCTTTACGCCTATTCCAGCCAGCCCTCTTCGACTTTCCGGTACGCCGTTCGATCGTGGGCTTTCCCATGCTGCGCAGTCGGGTGCGACACGACATGATCTGGAAGAAGCCGTCTATTCGCGTATCGAGCAGGCACGTGCTGCCGGCCTGCTCGACACGGAAGCGATGCAGTACCTTGCACTTCAACAGGCCTTTTTGAAGCTGCATGATCCTGACACCATGAACGAGCTGTCAGGCATCGCAAATGGCTTTAGACTACCGGTGGAGGACTTGTTCATCCACCAGCACATTACAATATTAAGAGACCTCAAGATCGCTCCAGTCGCTTTTGTAGAAGGGGACGGATGCAGTACGTGGGCCACCTGCAGGTCTGCCGAGGGACCGATCACCGTTAAAAATCGCGACTTTTCTGGAACACATCTTGGAATACAACGGGTCTTCTTCCACGAGGGTCCGGACATTTTAACCGGTGGGATGATCTGTGTCGGAAGCGCGGGCAGTCCAGGCGCCTATTCAAGTGGCATGAATGGTGCGGGACTTGCCGTAGTCGACAACCATGTCAGCGCGCGTATCCATGATATTGGATGGCTCCGCTACTTCCTGATGACACGCATTCTGGCAACCTGCACAACTGTGGAGGAAGCCGTATCCTTCGTCATCGAGAAGGCGCATGCCGGCGGCGGCAACATGATCCTCGCGGACCGTCTTGGTAATACGGCCGCCATCGAACTTGGCACCGACAGAGTAGGCGTTGAACGGGGGCCTGTTTCCTGGCGAACCAATCACTTTACAACCGAAACCATGCGCGATCAGAACCTCAGCCATGGCGGCGATCGAATCGACAACAATTCAAGAGCGCGCTTCGCTTTTCTGTCATCTACGCTTCCAGGGCGGGAGTGGAGTGCTGCCGATGCTGCCTCACTGATGGCAACGCACGAAGAGGATGGGCCAGGTTTCGGTCCATTGTGCCAGCATGGCGAACGTAATCAGTCCACCACCATCTCTTCTGCCATCTTCAACTGCAAAGACAAGCGGCTCTATTTCCTTGAGGGTAATCCCTGTCACGGGCAATGGCAGTCGTACGAAATCCCGTTATAGTCGCCATGACGAAAACGGGATGGGCCATGGCAAACTATCAACGTGATCTTATCGGCGAGGACGATAGTATTCATGCTCTGCGCTCGCTCATCAATCGAGTTGCCAAAAGTCCTGCACGCACCGTTTTGATCTATGGAGAAACGGGCACCGGAAAGGGACTGGTTGCCAGAATGCTGCATCAGCGTTCGCCACGCGAAGCAGGACACTTTGTTGACATCAACTGCGCAGCCATCCCTGCAAGCCTTCTTGAATCCGAACTGTTCGGTCACGAACGTGGTGCTTTTACGGGCGCTCAGGTGAAAAAGGCAGGGTTGATCGAAACAGCCCATCGCGGCACCGTCTTTCTGGACGAGATCCGCGAAATGGATCTGGTACTTCAGGCAAAACTCCTTAGTTTCCTGGATACCCAGAGCTTTCGGCGCGTGGGCGCAGTTACGTCCACCAACGTTGACGTGCGGCTGATTGCGGCAACCAACAAGATTTTGCTTCGCGAAGTAACGTCCGGACGCTTCCGCGAAGATCTTTACTACAGGCTACAGGTAGTAGCGATCAACTTACCAGCACTTCGAGAGCGTGGCGAAGATGTCTTGATCCTGTCGCAGCATTTCATCGACAAATTCAATCTGCAATATGACCGCAATATCCGCGGGTTGAGCCCAGAGGTACAGGAGATCTTTCTGAAATATCCATGGCCGGGCAATGTGCGCGAACTGGAAAATCTCATCGAACGGATCTTCATTCTTGAAGATGACGATATTGTCCTGTCCCGCCATCTGCCCGATCGCATCTTGCGGACCGTGAACGAAAATGCTGGACACTTTGATGCCGTGCCCGGCATCGCACCAGAACCAGGCGAGGATCCAGCCAGCTTTCATGAGGCGACGTCGTGCTTTCAGCGCCAGTTGATCAAAGCCGCCTTGCGTAAATCGGGAGGCAATCTGCAGATGGCCGCACAGGAACTGAAGATCAGTCGACATGCGATGCGCCACCAGATGATCAAGCTGGGCCTGATGGCAGAATAGCGCTTGCGTGAAACACGCAGCACTTTGCGCGCTTCCCACGCAAACCCTCATCTTAGCCCCCACAATATTAAAATATACATTTAAAAACAATATCTTATAGGAACATCGTCATCTGGCACGACGAATGCATTCTCCATACAGACTTGAATTCGCAGTCGACGGAGAAGAACATGCGGTCCATGACGATCATCTGCCCCAACGGGCATCTCGGCTTTGCGCCCCTGAAACCGACCAGCTTCCATATTGGGGTTGAATCCCGGCCAGACTTCATTGCGGCAGATAGCGGAAGTGATGACATCGGCCCGGGCCCACTGGGTAACGACACCTGTGCCAGTCCGAAGAGCTGGCAGGAACATGATCTGGAGGAAATGCTCCTCGCGTCCCGCCGCATTGGGGTCCCAATGATCATTGGTTCTGCGGGCGACACCGGCACGAACAGCCGAGTGGACATGTATGTTGACATGCTCAGGGAGATTGCTGCCCGTCACAAGCTGCCGCCATTCAAGATCGGGTGGTTCTATTCCGAAGTGGACAAAGAACTCGTTCGTGCCAGAATCCGCTCCGGATCAGTGGTTCAAGGGCTTGATGCCCGTCTCAACCTCACAGAGGAAGAACTCGATGCCACCGACCGCATTGTAGCGATGGCCGGCGTTCATCCATTCCGCGTACTGCTTGATCAAGGTTGCGATGTAATCATTGGTGGCCGCTCGTCAGACAGCGCCGTTTTCGCGTCTGCTGCACTTGCTCGCGGCTTCCCGGAGGGACAATCGTACTATCTTGGAAAGGTACTGGAATGTGCATCCTTCTGTGCCGAACCCTACGGCGCCAAGGAAACTGTGCTCGGTCGGATTACCGATGAATGGGTCGAGGTAACAGCGATGGCACCGGAACAACGTTGTACGGTAGCCTCTGTTGCTGGGCATGCAATGTATGAGCGTTCAAACCCGTTCTTCGAATATGTTGCCGGCGGCATGCTCGACATGACAAATTGCAGGTATGAGCAGGTTTCCGAGAAAACTACCCGGGTAACAGGAATGGAGTTCGTTCCAGCAACCGATTTCAGGGTAAAGCTGGAAGGCTCGGGTAAAGTAGGTGAGCGATATGTCGGCATGGCTGCAATCCGCGACCCTTACACAATCGCACATGTTGACGAAGTTATCGATTGGGCACGCAC
>JAEWDP010000062.1 GCA_023390055.1 Pseudomonadota bacterium
TGAATAATCCCAAGCCCAATCCACCGGCCCGTTCTAATTCCTTGGTCCTTTTTGTCATATAGGGTTCCCCGATGCGAGAAAGAATATCTGGGGAGTATCCTACTCCGTCATCTTCGATAATTACGATCACACGTTCCTGATCATGGTTAACTGTGAGCGTCACCTCGCTGCGGGCATAATCAACAGCATTCTCAAGCAGATTTCCGAGCCCATAAAGGATGCCCGCATTGCGAACGCAGATAGGTTCCTGGGAACGGTCACCCTTTTCGACCAATTTGATTTCAATTCCGAACTGACGGTGCGGCGCGGTTACTTCTTCAATCATCGATGACAGTGGCAATCGCCGCATGTGTTCTTCGTTTGCAGCGGACAGGGAGGTTAACCGCTGCAGTATATCGCGGCAGCGCTCACTTTGACTACGCAGCAACTCGACGTCTTCACGCAAGCGCTCATCGTGACCGAAGTCCCGCTCCATCTCTTTGGCGACGACGCTGATGGTTGCAAGCGGCGTCCCAAGTTCGTGAGCGGCAGCTGCCGCCAGGCCGTCAAGTTGCGAAAGATGCTTTTCTCGCTCCAGGACAAGCTCGGTGGCGGCAAGAGCATCTGAGAGGAGTGTGGCTTCGTTTGAGACCTTATATGCATAGAAAGCTGCAAAGCTCATCATAGACACGATAGAGAACCAGATGCCGAGCTGCATCACTGGTGAGGGCCGGAGAATTTGGTCGGGGTACCAAGGAAGGGGATACGGCGAAAAAGCGAGTGCAGTCGTGCATAGCAGCGCAAAGACGATCAGTGCGATCGAATGCCGTAGAGGTTGCGATCCAAATGAGATGATGACGGGCACACAGATCAGTGGAGCAAAGGGGTTTGCCAGCCCGCCAGTTATGAAGAGCAGGCATCCTACCTGTAGGAGATCGAAACTGAGAAGAGCCAGTGCTGCCTTGGGGCCGATCCGCTGAGTTGGAGGAAACCAGAGCGAAAGCATGATATTGGCAATCGCTAGAGCTCCAATGAGAAATGCGGCCTGTAACAATGGCAGAGGGAAATCTAGCGCCAGATCGATAATAAGAACCGTCAAAGTCTGGCCCGCTACCGCGAGCCAGCGCAAACGCACGAGCGTTTGGAGACGAAACCGTCGACTGTGCGATCCAAACTGCGCATGCATGACCGAAGATGCGTCCATTTCGTTCCTCTAGTGGTTTCCGGTTCGGTTCATAGCGCGCATGGAGCTACCCTCGAAGCGGTGTTCTTTTATGTACTACGCGGCTTCGCGCGGTTGGTAGGTTTGGCATCGGCTGGATTGTCTGGCCATGGATGTTTTGGATAACGCCCACGCATTTCGGCTCGAACGTCTTTCCAAGAGCCGCTCCAGAACCCCGGAAGGTCGCGCGTCGTCTGGATCGGTCGATGTGCAGGTGAAGTCAGTTCAAGGACAAGTGGCAGTCTTCCGCCAGCGATGGAAGGATGGCTTTTCAGTCCAAACAGCTCCTGCACCCGGATCGTCAACACAGGCCCTTCACTCCCATAACGTATCGGATGGCGATGCCTTGTCGGTGCCTCGTAATGGGTTGGCGCCAACCGGTCGAGCTCACGCCTCAGCCCATATGGCACCAACGAGTAAAGCCCATCACCGAGACTGGCCGGATCGATTCCCGTCAAGCTCGTCTTTCCTGCATGGAATGGAACAAACCATTCGTCCAGACGAGCAAGCAACGCGTTCTCGCTTACATCCGGCCAGGGTTCACCTATGGTCAGATGAAGGAAGGCAAGGCGTTGCAGTAGGTGCAAAGCATCTTTCGAGAAAGGTAGGCCCTCGAGTCCGACCTCACGCACGCCGTCTGCCAATGCTCTCGCCGCGTGATCGCCGGTCGGTTTGGGTAGGGGGCTTTCCTCGAGGATAATCGCAGCCAGTCGTGTTACGCGACGCGCTCGTACTTGTAGATTCTGCCGATCAAAGAAGCATTCCTCACCGCGCGTCGTGAGTCCTCCAAGTTCCGCAAGCACATCTGTCTTGGTAACCCCGGCTGCGGCGAGGATCCTCCCTTGGGTGGCGCTGCCGCTAAGATCGGCAATGACGAGTAAGGACGTTGCTGCCAGCCGCTCGGTTTCAGGAAGCTCCGCGCCGCTCCCGTTGGCCATGACATAACGCCCGCGTCTGCCACGCTGTAATGCGACGCGATCGGGATAGGCATGCAACAACATCTGCCCCACAGATACGGCGGTCTCATTGCGTGAGCTTTTCGGCAGGTTGCGCATGATCCGATGGGCAAGGGAACGGGCCGACAATGCACGACTGCTTTTATCGGTGCGAAAACGTCGCAGTCTTTCATCTAGATCGATGTCACTTCCTCCCAAGCCCTGTTCCGACAGGAGGACTGCTAACTCACAGGCTGACCCGGCGCGTCCTTTGTCGGCTTCGCAAATTACCATTGCGGACAACCGGGGTGGCAAAGGTATATTCCGCATCAGGCGCCCTTTCGTGGTCAGGGAGTGGTTCGGGTCAAGTGCTTCGAGCTGCACAAGGAGCGCGCGTGCTTCAGCGAGTGCCGCGGGTGGGGGCTGATCAAGAAAGTGAAGGTTGCCGGTGTCGCGGACACCCCAATGCGCCAAATCGAGCGCAAGTTGGGAAAGATCACTAGAAAGGATCTGCGGGGGCGTAAACGCCGGAAGTGCCGCAGTCTGGCCCGCGTGCCAGAGCCGGACTGCAATGCCAGGTTCGGTTCGCCCCGCACGCCCGGCCCTTTGTTCGGCAGAGGCGCGGGAAACGCGGACCGTTTCTAGCCGTGTAATCCCGGTTGCCGGATTGAATACCGGAATCCGCTGAAGCCCGGAATCGATCACGATACGCACCCCGTCGATCGTTATCGAGGTTTCGGCAATCGACGTTGCGAGCACGATCTTGCGCTGACCTGCTGGAGCGGGTCGGATGGCGATGTCCTGCTCCTTTTGCGACAGATTGCCGAAGAGCGGAGCGAGAATGGTGTCTGGGCCAAAGCGACCTTCAAGCCGTTCGACCGCACGAAGAATTTCGCCTTGCCCCGGTAAAAAGGCGAGGATCGAACCGTTACTGGTACGATGCGCATCAATGATGGCATTCGCAACGCTGGCTTCGATCCGTTCACCAGACGGGCGGTCACGATGGCAGATTTCGACCGGAAAGCCGCGACCCTTGCTGACGATTGCAATTGGGTGCTCAAGGAGGGCAGAAAGACGGTCGATATCGAGCGTAGCGGACATGACGACGATCCTCAGATCCTCACGCAGAGCGCTTTGCACGTCCAGGGCAAGGGCCAACCCGAAGTCGGCGTCTAGGGAGCGCTCGTGGAACTCATCAAAGATGACGGCCGAAACGCCTGAAAGCAGGGGATCTTCAAGTACCATCCGAGTAAACACACCTTCGGTCACGACCTCAATACGTGTCCTGTCAGAAACCCGAGCGTCCAAGCGAATGCGATAGCCGACGGTGCCTCCGACAGTCTCACCGAGCGATGAGGCCATGCGTGCAGCGGCAGCGCGTGCGGCCAGTCGTCGTGGCTCGAGCAAGATAATTTTCCCCTCGCACCAATCCTCCTGCATAAGGACAAGCGGAATGACGGTCGTCTTACCTGCACCAGGCGGCGCAGAGATAATCGCACACTTGTCGCTGGCGAGAGCCGCAATCACCTCCGGCAGGACGGTAGTGATGGGCAACTTGTCTGTTGAGAAGGTACTAGTGTCTTGCTGCATGCGGTGGCGTCTTCGCTTCCGTCTCAGATCCGATGGCGGCTAAGTTGCTCGCCGGGTTATGGTCATTGGCTTGAACGACCATGGGCATGTAGCTACTCCATCATCAGATTTTGCGAACACTAGCAATGCTTTCGATTTGTCGGAAGATCTGCAATGCCGCACTAAAGAATGGGAGGGCGACTTCCGTTGAAACAGCCTATCGAGAGGTATGGGAACATGGAAATAAAAGAAAAATAACATTTTTTCAAAACAGCCGTTGACTTAATTTGATTAGAGGGACTATAACCCGCTCACCGACGAGGGCGGCACCGCTGCTAGCGACGCTGCTTCTTGTCTTAGAGAAATCCTTGGAT
>JAEWDP010000127.1 GCA_023390055.1 Pseudomonadota bacterium
CCGTCAACCTTCAGCTTTGCCATCGTATCACTTACGTCCTGTGCTCAATTCCGTAGCCGTAGCCGGAAAAAATACTTTAACCTACCAGCTTCCTGGCCTGGCCTACCCAATCGTCCCTGCCGATGCACCCGTCCAGTCCAAGCGCCTGATTAAGCCTGGTGACTTCGGCCGCATCCCATGCAGCAATCTGACGAAACTGGGTAATACCCTGTTCATTCAATTCCTTCTCGAGCCTGCGCCCGATTCCGGCGATCCGTTTCAAATCGTCTTTCGCCACAGACTTTGCGGATCTGCGTGTTGCAGCTTTTGCGACGCCCGGCTTGGCCTTTGCAGCTGCGTTGCTTGCCTCGGCTTTCGCTGACGACCGGGACACGGCAGCCTTTTTCTTAATGGCAGGCCTCACGACAATTTCACGCAAGGCCGGCGCAACAGCAGCCTTCGGCACTGCGACTTCTGTCTCCTGCAAACCCGGCCAACCAAGCTTGTTGTGCGCCTCAAGTGCTCCTTGCACGACCCCAAAGAACGCACCTGCGAACTGGCCGGCGATGCTGATGCCAATGGTCGTTGCCATCGCCATGGCTGCTGAAGTCTGGGCAAACAGCGGGCCCGTCGTCAGGACTTCGGCAAAAGCCGCATGCGAAGAGCCGACAGCCGACGTTCCCGTCGTCGCCGCATTCTTACGCATTGTTGCCGATCCTGCCACAGGGTTACTCCGCCGCTTCCAGGACTGCACCATGATCCATGGCATTGTGCGTGTAGCGATCGATGCGCGCTTCGATTTCCGTGCGGAAGTTGCGGATCAATCCCTGGACTGGCCATGCAGCAGCGTCACCCAGAGCGCAGATCGTGTGTCCCTCGATCTGCTTGGAAACCTGAAACAGCATGTCGATTTCACGCTTTTGGGCGTTGCCCTTCACCATCCGGTCCAGCACGCGCATCATCCATCCCGTGCCTTCACGGCATGGTGTGCACTGACCGCAGCTTTCATGCTTGAAGAAAGCGGAGATGCGCCAGATCGCCTTGATGATGTCCGTGGACTTGTCCATGACGATCATACCGCCGGTCCCGAAAGATGACTTGACCTCACGCATGCCGTCAAAATCCATGATGGCATCGGCCATGTCTTCTCCGCGAACAACCGGGCATGAGGCACCACCCGGAATGACACCGAGAAGGTTGTCCCAACCCCCACGGATACCACCACAGTGCCGTTCGATGAGCTCACGGAATGAGAGCCCCATTGCTTCTTCGAATGTGCACGGCTTTTCGACATGGCCGGAAACCATGAACAGCTTGGTACCAACATTGTTGGCCCGGCCAATCGATGAGAACCAACCCGCTCCACGTCTCAAAATGGTCGGAGCAACCGCAATCGATTCAACATTGTTGACGGTCGTCGGGCAGCCATAAAGCCCCATGTTCGCCGGAAATGGCGGCTTCAGGCGGGGCTGGCCCTTCTTGCCTTCCAGGCTTTCAAGCAAGGCGGTTTCCTCACCGCAGATATAGGCACCAGCACCGTGATGAACATAGATGTCCATATCCCAGCCGTGCTTGTTGTTCTTGCCGAGAAGACCCGCATCGTAGCATTCGTCTATCGCGGCCTGCAGAGCCTCGCGTTCGCGAACATATTCCCCGCGCACATAGATGTAGGCTGCATGGGCTCCCATGGCGAAGGAGGCGATGAGGCAACCTTCGATCAGCGTATGCGGGTCATGGCGCATGATGTCCCGATCCTTGCAGGTACCGGGCTCTGATTCATCGGCATTTACGACCAGATAGTGCGGACGGCCATCAGACTCCTTGGGCATGAAAGACCATTTGAGGCCTGTCGGAAAGCCTGCGCCACCACGACCGCGCAGGCCGGACGCCTTCATCTCCTCGATGATCCAGTCCCTGCCCTTCTCGAGAATCTGCTTGGTGCCATCCCAATGGCCTCGGCTCATCGCTCCCTTCAGAGACTTGTCCTTGAGGCCATAGATATTTGTAAAGATGCGATCCTGATCCTTCAACATATCCTAACCCCTTACCGCGGCTTCTTGCCAAAGACTTTGATGTATTCCGCTTCGCCGCCCTTTGCGAGCGCCTTGGCCTGCCTGACCCAGTCATCACGATCGATGCGACCCTTGAAATTCAGATAGCCGTCAACCCATTCACGCTCTGCCTTCTTCCAGCCAGCGATCTGGGAAAATGTAAAGATTCCGAGTTCATGTAGGGTGGCTTCGACCTTCGGGCCAACACCCGAGATCAACTTCAGGTCATCGACAGCATCTGGTCGATCAATCGCTTTCGGCCGGTTCTTGTCCTCCAGGGACGCTTTGCGGGCCGCTGCCGGTTTCTGCCTGGACGCTCCGGAGACAGCTCCAGCTTCGGCAGGGGCACCCTGTGCAGTACTACCGGTCCGCTTGCGGTCAGGTTTTGGCGTTGAAGCCGTGGCAGACAGGGGCTGTAGTTCAGCGGCCCTGGTCTGCTTGCGCGAGCCATTCCGGTCCGTCGCGGGTGTCTTTATCGTCGGATCGGTTAAAGGTGATCTGTCCTTTGGACGAGCAGCGTCGGCAGGGGGCACCTTTGCGCCGCTGCCTGTCTCTTGAGGATCAGAAGCGGGTCCGGCCTTGGCCGACGCCGTCTCGTCTGTCAGTGTCGTTGCGCCACCGACTGGGGCTGAAAAATGACGATCAACCTGCGGTCCCGGGGTGATCTTCGAACCTTTTCCGGCCTGGAACCGGTCGATAATGTGTTCAAGCTGCGTCGGCGTCAGATCTTCATAGGTATCCTTGAAGATCATGATCATGGGAGCGTTAACGCAGGCTCCCTGACACTCCACCTCTTCCCAGGAGAGCGTTCCATCCTCGTTGGGCGTCAAGGGCTCTGCGTGGATCTTCGACTTGCAAACCCGGATAAGGTCTTCCGCCCCACGCAACATGCACGGTGTTGTACCGCACACCTGGATATGCGCCCGCGTTCCGACCGGCTTCAACTGAAACTGCGTATAGAAGGTCGCAACCTCCAGGACCCGGATATACGGCATGTCGAGCTTTTGTGCGACATATTCAAGGGCCGCACGCGTCACCCAACCGTCCTGCTCCTGGGCTCTCATCAAAAGCGGGATCACCGCTGATTGCTGGCGCCCATCAGGGTATTTGCGGATCGTAGCTTCGGCCCAGGCTGCATTCTCCTCGTTAAAGGCGAAAGCTGCGGGCTGAACAGTATCTTCGGCTAGTCGACGAACGGACATTATTCTTACGCCTTATCAGTCTTTGAACCGCGCTGCCCGTCAGCAGCGCCCGTAATTTCTGTTGCACGCATCATCAACGGTCCACCTCGCCGAACACGATATCCAACGAGCCCAAAACGGCCGTCACGTCAGCAAGCTGATGGCCTTTGCAGAGAAAATCCATCGCCTGCAGATGTGCAAACCCGGGTGCCCGCAACTTGCAGCGATAAGGGCGGTTGCTTCCATCGGCTACCAGGTAAACACCAAATTCGCCCTTGGGAGCTTCGACTGCGGCATACACCTCCCCTGCAGGCACACGGTAGCCCTCCGTATAGAGCTTGAAATGATGGATAAGTGCTTCCATCGACCGCTTCATCTCGCCGCGTTTCGGTGGCACGATCTTGCCGTCGATCGACGAGACGGGGCCAACCTTTGCATCGCCCAGAAGACGCGCAATGCACTGCTTCATGATCTTTACCGATTCACGCATCTCGAGCATGCGGATCAAGTAACGATCATAGCAGTCACCATTCTTGCCGATCGGAATATCGAAATCGAGATCCCCGTAGCACTCGTAAGGCTGGGCCTTGCGCAGATCCCACGCTGCACCAGAACCACGCACCATGACCCCTGAGAAGCCCCACGACCAGGCATCTTCCAGCTTTACAACGCCGATATCGACATTGCGCTGCTTGAAGATACGGTTATCGGTCAAAAGACCTTCGATGTCGTCCAGAACCTGAGGGAAGGCATCGCACCATTTTGCAATATCCTCAACGAGAGCATGCGGAATATCCTGATGGATGCCACCCGGCCTGAAGTAGGCCGCATGCATACGCGCGCCACTCGCGCGCTCGTAGAATACCATCAGCTTCTCACGTTCTTCAAACCCCCACACGGGCGGCGTCATGGCGCCGACGTCCATCGCCTGGGTCGTGACGTTCATGATGTGAGAGAGAATGCGTCCGATTTCAGAATAGAGGACACGAATCAGCTGGCCACGGATCGGGATCTCGATATCGAGCAGCTTTTCCACTGCAAGGCAGTAGGCATGCTCCTGATTCATCGGCGCGACATAATCCAGCCGATCAAGATATGGAAGCGCCTGGAGATAGGTCTTTGTCTCCATCAGCTTCTCGGTACCACGATGAAGCAGACCAACATGCGGATCGACGCGCTCGACGATTTCGCCATCCAGTTCGAGAACCAGACGCAAAACACCGTGCGCGGAGGGATGCTCCGGACCGAAGTTGATTGTGAAATTGCGGACGTTATGTTCAGTCATTGCTTGCTCCAAGGCGGGCAAAAGGCCGCGCCGGCGGAAAGAAGTGCGGGATCAGGCTTGTATTCCGTATCCTAGACTTTCGCCTTCTCGTCCCCAGGAAGGACATAGTCGGTCCCTTCCCATGGCGAGAGGAAATCGAAATCGCGAAATTCCTGACGCAGCATCACCGGCTCGTACACGACACGTTTCAGATTGTCGTCGTATCGCACCTCTGAAAAGCCAGTCGTCGGAAAGTCCTTGCGCAAAGGGTGACCTTCAAAGCCGTAATCGGTCAAGAGACGGCGCAAGTCCGAATGACCTGCAAACGGAATTCCGTACAGGTCCCAGGCCTCGCGCTCAAACCACTCTGCCCCCATGAAGACCGAGGTCGCAGATGGGACGAATTCGTCTTCGGCAACCATCAGCTTGATGCGTATTCTGAGATTCTGGCGGGGCGACAGAAGGTGATAGACGACGTCGAAGCGCCTTTCACGCTGCGGCCAGTCCACGCCACAGATATCAATCATGCTGATAAAGCCACACTGCACATCATCCTTCAGGAAGGTCAGCAGCTGGATAATGTGCTCCGGCGTCGATACCAGTGTCAGTTCGCCATGGTCGATTTCAGAAGAGACGACCAGTTGCGGCTGCGTCTCCACGATGTAGGATGATAGCTCTCTCAGGGCTTCGCTCATAATACAGTCCTCGCCCTCAGCGCTCGATCGTGCCTGTTCGGCGGATCTTTTTCTGCAGCAGAAGCACGCCGTATAGCAGCGCCTCTGCCGTGGGGGGACAGCCCGGCACATAGACATCGACCGGAATCACGCGGTCGCAGCCCCTCACCACAGAATACGAGTAGTGATAATACCCGCCACCATTGGCACACGAGCCCATGGAGATGACATAGCGCGGCTCGGGCATCTGGTCATAAACCTTGCGAAGCGCGGGAGCCATCTTGTTGGTCAGCGTACCGGCGACAATCATGCAATCCGACTGGCGCGGCGAGGCACGTGGCGCCACACCAAATCGCTCGAGGTCGTAGCGAGGACCAGATACCTGCATCAGTCCCTCGACCGCACAGCAGGCCAATCCGAACTGCATCCACATCAGCGAACCGGTTCTCGCCCAGGTAATCAGTTCGTCGGTTGACGTGACAAGAAAACCCTTATCGGCAAGCTCACCGTCGATTTCGCCGAAATACTTGTCGTCGGATCCGACGGGCTTGCCCGTATTCGGATCGAGAATACCCTTGGGTTGTTGCGCGACGAGGGTGTTGCCGCGATCGACTACTCCCATTCCAGCGCTCCTTTCTTCCACTCATAGATAAAGCCGATGGTGAGGACGGCCAAAAATACCATCATCGACCAAAATCCGAACCAGCCAATCTCACCGAAGGAAACCGCCCAAGGAAACAGAAAGGCAACTTCCAGATCAAAGATGATGAAAAGGATCGAAACGAGATAGAAGCGAATATCAAACTTCATTCTGGCGTCATCGAACGCATTGAAGCCACATTCAAAAGCTGAAAGCTTTTCCGGGTCGGGAGCCTTGTAGGCTACCGCGAACGGTGCAATCAACAGAGCCAATCCGATCACGAGGGCAATTCCAATAAAGATCGCGATCGGGATGTAAGAAGTGAGAAGTTCACTCATGGTAGTCGATCCCTGCTTGCCTGCATCACCGGACACCGCCCGGTAACAAATACACGGGCAAAGCGAGACCTGCGCTGCAATTCGCCCGTGACTACCGCAGCGCACGCTTTGGTGCAAGACATTTAGTCCGTCCATTCCGCGCCGAAATGGCACAGCAGCCAGAACTCAGTGAACAACGCGCCACCTGCACGGTTTGCCCAACTTCTTGGGCAACGCAGCGACCCGGCATACAACTGTGAAGAACTTACGGGGATTTCTATCAATTGAAAAGAATGGCGCGAGTGACGGGGCTCGAACCCGCGACCTCCGGCGTGACAGGCCGGCACTCTAACCGACTGAGCTACACCCGCGCATATTTCGAAGGGATTGTCGCCCCTCGCCGAACAGCCTCGGCCGCCTCGGTTGAGCGGCTAACTAAGAGGTTCGGCATCGGGTGTCAAGCGCGTTTCAAGACAAAAGAAAGAAGGAGCATATGTTTCCTCTCGCAAGGAGCTTGAACCGTTCACAAGACACAAAATTTTAAATTTTTCTGCGAAAGGCTCTTGCGGTTTGATCGCGATCCGCATAGATCACGCCCACCGACGCGGCGGAGATGCTTCGCAACGCGAGCGGGCGATTAGCTCAGTTGGTAGAGCGCCTCGTTTACACCGAGGATGTCGGGAGTTCGAGTCTCTCATCGCCCACCATTTTCTCCCTTGAAAATCAGACGGTTACGATGCTTCCCCATGAACGGGGAATGAGGCGGTTGACTCCCCCCTTCCAACCGCACAGTGGCGAATCGTGATATTTGGCTGGATAACGATCCCGTGGGAACCCAACGGGGCTCACTTCGCCAGGACGGCGTGAACTTCCGAGAAGCGCTTCATGGTCGTCGTGGCAAGCTTCCCGCAGCTCACCGGCGCCCACGATGGGCGCCTCCACACGTCTTCCGGTTTTATCTCACAGCATATCTCCTGGCTCATTCGACGCGATCGAATGTGTCGAGCCGGAATAGCGCGTCAGCGACACCCCGCCTGGTGTCAATATCGAAATGCGGATTGTCCTCAGGCAGCAGAATGCCGATATCCCGGATCCCGAGATCAACCAGTTGCGCCGGTGTTCCGTAACCATACTCCAGATGTCCTCGTCCGATCACACCTACGACGAGTGAGGAATTGTCTCTTTCTATCGCTTTCACGATATTGCAGGCGAAGGCCCGGTCCCAAGTCTGCTGGGCACGCACGAATCGATCGAACGCCGGATCGTCTGGATGTTGCGCAACGCGATCTTGACGTGCTCCGCCTGTATAGTTGAACAGGAGTTGCCGATAAGCGGTTGACGCGGGCAACGCCGGGGTCAGCCCGTCGCGCTCCGTCTCTGGGACGTTGTCCCAGCCGAGTTTTCCGACTTCCGTTACAAGCGCGCGGCGGCAGTTCAATGCCTTCATAGGCAGGCGGAACTGTCGGCAATACTGGAAGATTGGCATGTAAAGCTCGATCGGGAAGCCCCACACGGTTTTCCAATCCGCTTCCTCCAGAAACTGCTCAGCACTTAGATCTCCCGCAACCCATCGGTCGAGCGCTGGCTGGCATCGTCTCGGGAACATCTCGAAGCCAACGACGATGTTTTTCCTGTAGGCGTGGAGGGCTGCAATGACGTGTAGTTGCCAACGATGAATATCGTAGCGATCGTGGGTTTCTCCGAGGAGAACCACCTGCCTGCCCGCGAGATCTGCCATCAATGATTGGTGGCTGTGAACTTGCCCTGTGTGGCCGTCCAACCATTGCCCTGCCGAATGTTCTATCATGTCCGCTGATGCTCCTCAGGCAACTGGCTCGGTTGCCGGAACAACCAGTGTGAGCCCAATCGCTTCGCCCTTTGCATTGATCGCAGAGAGCTTCGTTTTCCTGTTCCCGGCGTCAACCTCCTGCCAATGGACAACCGTGCCGCCCAGGAGGTGCAAGTGGAAATCCTCACTCATGACATTGATGAACCCCATACCGGGACTAACCTTCGATACTGGACCGGTCCAGCTCTGCCTGAAACCATCTTCCTCGTAAGAGATAGTGATTGGTGCACCGTGTGCCAGCGCTCGATTAAACGGCGTGTTTCCCGGATCGGCAGGATCGAGTTCGGGTCGCTTTGGTCGGCTCGTATCGCGCATGGAGGCATCAACAGTGCGCTCCAGATCCGATAAGGCGGATGCGAAAGGCTCCAGCCCCTCGAAACCGACGGCTGCAAACAGTATCGTGGAATCCGGCTTAAGAAAATTCAATCGCGGATAAACCTGGTCCTGCATGATGCTTGATATGTCAAAGATGACCTCGGAGATAAGGGACGGATCGATACTGGAATCATGGTGGGCTCCGCCGCAAACGAGCCTGCCGGAGACCTCCGCCACGGTCTCCACCTTGCCAATGCGTTCGTGCGTCGCTCCCCCATTCTTGCCGATGATCATCAACTTGCCCATGCCGGGAAGCCGCCTGATGACATCGGAGGCACTAGCGTCAATACGGTGGCGGGTTTGAGGTTCAGTCATCGTCGTCTTTCTCTCTGTCTGGTTCATTGTGGGGTGTCGCATGTTCTGGTTTCAACGTTGCTCGGTTAATCCTGTCGGGGGCTCATAGTGTTGCCTTTAAATTTCCCGGAAAGCCCGTCCTTCATGGCCTGCAAGACGTCACGGTCACGGCGATGCAGATTGTGTAAGTGGCGGCCAAGACTGAAGGTCGAGGTCGCAGGTCAGCATCCCCGAAATGGAATGTGGAAGTCGGTGCGATATGAGGATCAAAATGGTGTCGGGAAGACGGTCCCGTATCATCTTGAGGAGCTGCGTCTCAGCAGCCTGATCAAGAGCACTTGTCGCTTCATCGAGGACGGCGAAGGCAGGACGATGGATCAGTAGACGAGCGATCGCTAGCCTTTGCAATTCGCCACCCGACAATGATGTCAGATCACTCTCTGCAGAGACAGAAGCACTGCCCCTGGCGATCATTCGGCCAAGGCCGACATCGTGAAGTGCGTCCTCGATCACATTTCGACCGAGATCCTGAACTGTCCGTGGATAGGCGGCTGCATCGGCAAGCGACCCCAACGGCATGTAGGCCCGTTGCGGAAGAAACATTGCATTGTCCGTCGGCAGGATGACTTCTCCGGAACCTTGGGGCCAAAAGCCGGCAATCATCTTCATCAGTGTCGTCTTTCCGATGCCGGAGCGACCACGCAACAGGAGAGTATCGCCCGCCGACAGCTCAATGTCGGGCAGTCGCAGCAACGGCTTGCCGTTGAAGGTTTTCACGTTCACCTGTCGCAACGCCAAGCGGTCAGGCGAGACAGAGTGCGTCATAGAGCGGGGAATAGACCCATAGCCCTCAGCCGCCTGCATAAAATCGTCAAGCCGCGAAGCGGTCGCGACCAGTTCGGCAAGATCCCGATAGGAAAAGATGAACCAGGACAGGGTGGTCACAACTTGGGAAAATGCCATGCTGAGCTGCATCAGCCCGCCGAAGGTGACGTGACCTGCAAGATATCCTGGAAGGGCCACGAAAAGGGGTATGCGAAGCACCGAGTGTCGGAAGGGAAAGGTAAAACTGCCAAGGATCAGTTCCGCCCGGATGAGCTTCTTCCAGTTTTGGGCCAGATCATCAAACCGCATGTCGAAAGTGCGACGTTCCGCTTCCTCGCCATTTGAAAGCGCCACTTCGTCGAATGTCGTGCGCCAACGGGCCATGCTGAACCGAAAGCTCGCTTCTTTGTGTTGTTGCTCGGCCAGCAGTCCCTTGAGCGGCTTGCCCAACTGATGCGTGATCAGGCTGCTAAGCGCAACATACACAAAGGCAGCCCACACCATGTAACGTGGGATTTCCAGATCGAGACCAATCGGGGCCAGCGACAGGGCAAAATCGGAGAGGCTCCAGAGCAACGCCAAATAGGAAAAGAGGCCGACCACTTGCCCGATAAGATCCAGCGTCTCGCCGAGCAGCGCCCGGGCGAAAAGACGGCAGTCTTCAGCAATGCGCTGATCGGGATTGTCAATGCCCACGACCGGATTGGCTGCCATGTGCCAGAAGGCCTTGTTGTGCGTCCAGAGCCTAATCGCGCGATCAGTCAAGGCCTTGCGCCAACGGATTTCAAGCACCTTGCGCAGGTATTCATAAGATAGACCCCGTGCTGAGTTGAGCGCGATGATCAATGCGAACACGCCGATCTGCCGAAGAACCTCGGGACCATCCACGGTCTCGATTGCGGAGTAGAATTGACCCGTCCATTCGACCAGGCGAACAGCGGCATACACACCACCCAGGTTCAGCGCGACGGCCAGACCGTAGAGGGCAAGATTGATCCTGCCTCCCGGTGCGGACCAGCAGACCCCGACCAGGCGCTTGAACTGCGATAACAGAGTGAACATGGCGCTCCAGAAGAAAGAGATGCCGGTACAACCGGCATCTTACGGTTCAGAACCTGACGGTCGCGCCGATCTTGAAAGTGCGGCCCGCTCCGGTCTGGAGTTCGAGTGGATTGACGTTTGCCACAGCAGCCGATGCCGGGACTGTGCTGAAGCCCGTCAGAGTGTTCGGGAAATAGCGGCGATCGAAGATGTTCTCGATACCGAAAGTCACCTCGACATTGTCGCTCGGCGACCACTTTGCATAGGCATCAAACAGTGCATAACCGGATGGCAGGTAATCGTCGGCACTACTGGCCTCCTTGCGTCCTGCCGCGAACGTGCCGAAGAGCTCGAACTGTAGCCCATAGTCGGGTAATTCATGCTTCAGGCCAAGCACAGCGGTAAAGGGAACCGCACCGTCGAAAGCCGTTTTGTCAGACGCTACATCAACCTTTTGGCGTCCCTTGCTCCAACTCAGACTGGCGGAGACCGTGGTAAAGTCCATGATCTCGTACTCGCCACCGAACTCAATACCCCACAGGCGGACATCCTCGACATTGTTTGAGGTATAAGCTGTCACCGGCACCCCTGTGCCGTCCAGGATCGTCGTTTCCTGCAAGCTGCGAATGAAGTCTTGATAGTCTGCATAGAATGCGTTCACGCTGAAGAAGCCGCGCTCGAATTCACCGCGCAAGCCGACCTCATAGCTCTGGACCGCTTCAGGGCGGAGATCCGGATTCGGAATGATCGATGAACCCGTAAACAGATTGGTGCTTGACTGGAAAAGCTGTGCTGATGTCGGCATTTTGAAGCCTTCACCATAAGATGCATAGACTGAATAGGTGTCATCCAGTTTGTAGGCTGCACTGAATGCCTTGAGAAGTTCCGTGCTCTCCTTCTTCTCCGGTGCGTAGCCAGGAAGGCCCGGGTAAGTCTCATCTCCAGTCGGATCGATGGAATAGGTTGCCAGCCGCAGACCAGGTGTCAGCGTCAGGCGGTCGTCCAGGAGCGTGATCTCATCCTGGATATAGATATCGGCGCGCTGCGTGTTGACGCGGGGGAAGCTGAAGCCTTGGTTCGTATCGACTGTCGTGACGCCGGTCAGCGAGTTGTAAGTCGTGTTGATTCCTACGTAATCACCCTTGGTGTAGTCGCCATCGAAACCATAGGTCAGGGTGTGCCGGGCCGGCCCCAGATCGAAGCTCGACTCCAGCTGGATGTCCCCCTCAAAAAAGGTTTCGCTATAGTCACGATACTGGTTTCGCAATTCGATACGATTCGAATAGACGCGGCGCTGGTCGCTGTCGGTGACCCGTTCCTGAGGCGAATAGGAAAGACGCCAGTTCAGACTGTCGAGCCAGGGAAGGCCAGCAAGCCACTCATGCTCCAGCGCAATCCTCTTGCGGTTCATTTCGAGGTCGCGGACATAGGGATCGTTAATGTAGGAACTCGTGCTGGGAATGCCCGTAGGCGAAGCGGTCATATCGTAGAGCTGCAGGACATCCGTCGCACGCCCGAACAATTCACCGGTCAGTTTCACCGTGTTCTGGGCGTCTGGCGTCCAGACCATTTTAAACAGAGCATTTTCGATGTCTGAAGCAGCAGGGAAGAGTTCGTCGCAACCAAAATTCGGTCGCGTACAACCCCAGATCCCGCCATCGGCGCGCGCATTACCAAGCCTCGCCTCATGCGATGTCGTTTGACTGTAGCTGCCGAATATCTGCACGTCGCCAAAGTCGTAAGCGCCGCTGATCTGCTTGCTCCATCTCTCATCAAAACTGTCATAGCCGGTCTTCATCTCGACAGCCCAAGGCTTGTCGCTATTCGCCAGGAGATCGGACGGATCGCGCGTTCTAAACATCACCGATCCTCCAAGCGCATCCGCTCCCCAGAGAACCGAATTTGGACCCCTCACAATCTCGACTGCCTTGAAGTTGCTCATATCAAAGAAGTCGCGGCTTCCGTCGGTGATCCGCTCCTGTACGCGGGAACCATCGACCATCATGAGTACCCGGTTGCCGCTCATGCCACGGATCGAGAAGTCCGTGAGCTGGCCCCAGGGATTGGTAATCGAGGTCTGGCGCGAAACTGATATTCCCGGTTCCCTGCGCACGAGGTCCTGAATATCGCGCACATTATAGTTGCTGAGCTGCTCGTCGGTGATAACAGTGATGTTTTGTGGAACATCGAGGAGTTTCTTGTCCGATCGTGTCGAGATCACGATGGTATCAAGGACAGTATCTTGTGCGACAGCATGCGATGACCAGAAAGAGCTGACAACAGCAGTGCTCGCGGTCAAAAGCAAGACGTGCCGATATAGTGACGCGCAAGGCGTCGTTAACCCCCGAATATGCATAGCCCTAACCTCAAGGAACAATAGGATCCCTGCGCTCTAATTAACTGGATATTTTGAGTCAAGTTTAAAGTAGATGAAATTTGTCATATTTATAGAATATGCAGAACGGAGGATCGGCAAATGCCGTTTCCATTGCCACAAGACACTCGGCTGACGTTGCTTTCTTGCAGCATCTGGCGGCAGATTCAGGAATTGCCGCCATTCCTCGCCTTAGGCGAAGGCCAGCTAACCTCACGCCAAACACTCCATGGCGAAATCTCGGGTTTGCACGATTGAACGGTTTAAATCGACAATGCAGGAGCGCCATGAGCTTCAAGCCGCAACGCACCGGAACATGTTGACCATGGACTGTGTCGTGACAGTATATTCGCGATGCACGAGCACAAGACCGAGAAAGACTGATGAATATCGCAGTCGCTTGACCCTGCAACGGGAGCGCCGGCTTCCGGCAACCCGAACCTGAGGTTCATTCCCGCCCATCGGCGTCCCCTTCTGCGGACCTCAGTCACTATCTACATAAGACAAGAGCACATCCTTCGCCCCAACCCCAGCCCGTGCCAAAGATAGCTCACCAGGGCGTCGCCGAGGCAGCAACTGATGTGTCGGTGATCGCAAATTTTTCCGCCGTGGCGAAATTCGCCTTCGTCTTTGACGACTGCCCCCTATGCCGGGACTTGCATCACAACGGTGGTCGGGTACACGAGGAGACATGTTCACCCTGACAGCACCTTCGACATTTTCCCAAGACATCAAGAGGAGCCGGTTTCTGGCAACCGCCTCGCCGGTGTCTGACGAAACGATGGCGAAAGATTTCATCTCAAGGCATACGCTCCACGATGCCACCCACAACTGCTGGGCATGGCGAATAGGACAGAACTATCGTTTCAATGATGACGGCGAACCCAGTGGCACCGCGGGAAAACCGATCCTGCAAGCCATAGACGGGCAGGATCTTGATTCGGTCGCCGTGGTGGTCACGCGATGGTTTGGCGGCATCCTGCTTGGCAGCGGAGGTCTTATGCGTGCCTATGGTGGAACCGCGGCCCTTTGCCTGCAGGCAGCAGACAGGACAAGGATCATCCCGTCACTTGATCTGCGGTTCGAAATACAGTTTTCCGACCTCGCATTGGTGAAATCCAGGCTTCTGGCGCTCCCCGATGTTCATCTTGTGCATGAAAACTTCATCTCCAATGGAGCCGTACTCGAAGTAAAGATACCGCAAGCGGAGGCAGAAACGATCCTGCAGACCGTAACCGACCTGACGAGCGGACGGGCAATTATTCGTAGCGACGATTAAGTCGCAACGCTGTTCAGCAACTCTCGGCGATCCATGTCCCCAAATGCCATTCAGCATTCGAGGACACAGCTGAAATCAATGATCAATCATCAATCATCAATCATCAATCATCAAAATGTACGGATCAGATCGCCAACAGTCCTGCCAAATGCATTCAATTCTTCTGTCGCCTTGGCCCTATCTGCTTCCAATGACTTGATGTCATCTTCTGTTGACGCAAGGTCCCTGACATAGGCGCCTTGCAGGTCGCTCTGATCCGGAACCGCCGCAAGGTTTTTTCTGATGCGATCCTGACTTGCCTCGAGGGCCGCGATCTGCTCCTGGATTTCACCCAGTCTGGCGTCTGCGGCAATCTGCTTGCGCCTTGCCTCGGACAGTTCCTTCAGCTTGACGGCCACCTCTTCCGCAATTGAAGAATCAGACAGCAGTATCAGTGTGTCGGGATCGAGATCCACGAGCCTGTACGTCTGGCGCGCAACAGTCTCGTGGGTGGCTGTGATCTTCGCCTTCTCCCCTTTGCCAACCCTGGTCTTCAACAGGTAGAAATCCGGTGTTTCCTGATCGAGTGCGTCCGACGTAAATTCCCCCCCACTCTGCCTCGGGTGTTCGATAACGACCGTACGTTCTGCGTCGGCTGCCCCCGTGATCTCGTATATCGACGTATCTTTCACCTTGCTCTGGGAGGTCAGTATTCCATCGACGACCTTGACGCCGATAACCTGCTGGTTCTGACGTTTGTCTTCTGTGACCGTCACCTTCTTGTCCAGAGCGAAGCTGGCGCTTGCGGTATCCTCCTTGTGAAGGCCTTCCAGTCTGGAATCACCTATGTAGCCTTCTTCCGAATTGAAGACCGTCATGATGCCGGGAGGAAGGCTCGAGGATGATGAGTTTTTCAAGACAACACTTGCGATCGGGTGTTGAGACCCGGCATATGGGCGAAATAACGATACCATTTCGGCTTCGATGATCTCGTCAACAATCGGTGTCGAAAGCGTCTCGCCATTGGCAAGGTCGTAGACGCCCGGCAGCTTGAAGAAGGTCGTAACATCCGCTTCCAGAGCCGTTCCGGTATCTGCTGCAGGTGCCATTGCAAAGCCACGTTGACCCGCACTCGCGTCATCAGCGTTAAACGCCAGTGCCGCTTCGGGCGCTGCGGCAAGAGATCTCGTCTTGCGTCTGGCAAGCATGTTTTGCGTCGCCGTGTCGACAGTGGCAATCGACAGTTCTTCGCGGTCTTTCCAGATGCGCGCATGGAGCCTTTGTTTCAACGTGACGGGTTCACCACTCGTCAAGGTAATGGATACGTCATCCCAGTCCTCCCCGCTGGCGTTCTCCAAAATTGCCCACGCCTGCAGCCTGGCCTTGCCGTCATTGTCGAGAACCAGCCGATAGGATGTCTTCCATACAGGCGCAGCGACCACATAGGTCAGTGTTACTGCGCGCTCGGATTGACCGTTCATACGAATGGAGATCAGACGTGACCCGTCATTGATGGCCTTGCCGGTGATAGCGATGGCGTCTTCGATCTTTGTGCGCATGGCATCATCGAGTACGGAGAATTCGACGTCATCAGAAACTTGCAGGCTTTTAATACCGGTTTCCGTCAGGACACTCAGGCGATAGGTTACACCTTCCTTTTCGGATACCCGGTCCTCGACCCCCATGACAGTCCCTGTCAGAGACTTTCCCGCACTCGTAATACTGATACTTACCCCTTGAAGTCTCGACAGAAGTGCCGGGATGCTGGCAAGCTGATCGACACTGAACGGCAAGGTCTTGAACGTTTCCTCGATGGGTTGGGGACCAGCAAGAGAAATGTCCTTCACGGAACCCTTATCGTCGTTCACGACCAGGCTCTTCAAGATGTCATCGACCTGTTCGAGTGGAATTTCGATCGATATTACACCGTCATCCTTGACGTCTGCCAGCCTGACAATTTCCGCCAGGCCGCCGGACGACAGCGTTACCGATTGTATCGGGCCATTGGAGGCATAGACGGCTTGCGCCGAAAGGGCAGTCGACACAAGGGCAGCCACGAAAATACGTTTCAAAATCATTATCTTCCTCCAAAATGCTCGGCGATTGCAATGAATGCATGCACACGTGCGAGATTGATAGGCAAATGCTTGTCCATCTCAAGGCAGGCCATTTCAATCCCTTTCGCCTGGTCCGTGAACTGCGCATGATGCGCCAGTATAAGCGGCATCAATGCCTTCACCCGCCAACTCAACGCATTCAGGATCAATTCTACAGCGACACCACGTTCACGAGATTTCCAAGTTCGCTCCTGGCCATGTCGACGACGCTCGTCTGGTGCGTAAAGAGCAGCGTCTGGTGCGTTTCGCCTGCGCCAACAAGCGTCCTGAGGCCGGCTGCAGTCCGCTCATCGTCAAAGGTCTGAAAAATGTCGTCAAGGACAAGGGGCGCCGGTTCATTTCGGCGACAATAGTCCTCCAGAAAGGCGAGACGCAATGCGAGATAGAGCTGGTCACCGGTGCCTTCGCTCAAGCCCGACAGCGGCACCTGCTCGCCTGTCTTGCGTTCGACGGCCAGTTGCAGCTCATCTCGGTCATCATAGATCTGGACCAGCCGTTGGAACCGCCCACCGGTCAGTCCGGAAAAGAGGTCCCCTGCCCGCTGCATCACCGGATCGGCCTGACGCTCGCGGTAAGCATCCATGGAGGAGGAAAGCAGATTTGCAGCAAGTTTCAGCACAACCCAACGACGCGCCAGATCCTGCGCTTCGGCTTCGGCTACCCGCTTGTTAAAGACAGCGCGCTCGGCTCCCATGCCTGTCTCGAGGCCACGGCGACGACGGTCATTGTCTGCCTGGGCTATGCGCACCGAGTTCATCTGCTCCAACAACCGGTCTTCCTCTGCAACGAGGGTTTCGATTTCGAGTGCCGTGGTGACGCGGTCAAACGCAGAAAGGGCTGCGCGCATTTCGTCTTCCGATGCGTCATCCGCCTGCTCGATGAACCGTTCGCGACAAAGCCTCAAACCATCTTCAAGCCGAATTTTTTCCCGCAAGTCCTCCAGCACCTGGTTAAGCTCTTCCGGCTCTTTCGACAGCTTCCCGGCAATGCTTGTCACTTCGCTCGACAGTTCCTCTGCCGTGAGCGTCAGGCGCTTGAGCAATAGTTCGATCCGTTCCAGTTCGGCACAATGGGCGGCACGTTGCTTGTCCTGTGCTGTTGCATTCAGCATTCGCTCATGCAGGAGGCCGATGGCGACATCGGACTGAATGTCTGCCAGGTCCGGCGCCACGGCCGCCACAAGCCTGTCCGCGTTCTCTTCAAACACCTCCATGTCACGTGCCATGCCATCCACGCGTCGTTTTCTATTCTCGTGCTGCGTCAACAAGTCGGGAACTGTTCGCCACGCCTCGAGGGCAGCACCCGCCATGCCCGAATCAGCATCTTCAGAAAGTCCAACAACGACAAGCGCCGACGAAAATGTCGATTGCCAGCGGGAAATCGCATCCAGCAGCCCTCGTTCACGATCTTCCAGACGGATGAGCGCTTCCTGCGCCAATGCCCGCTTCGTTTCACCGGCACGACTGTCCATCCATTCCTGAGCAATCTCTGCCAGCTTCCGGTCCAATCCGCGGCCAACCGCAATTGTTGGCAGTGCGTCGGCCGCAAGGCCAATACCCTTAGCAAGATGAAGTAGCGCTGGCCTGATCTTCTGGTCTTTCAGATCCAGTTTCTTCAGACCGTCGGCCAACTCGTCGATTTCACGCAGCTGGCGAAAAATCTCCTCGACGGCGCGCCGCCATTCAATCATTCGATCCGGTGTCGATGGCGAGACGCCCGTGATGATGAAACGCTCCTGGTAATCATTCGTGGCCGCAGAAAGTGACGCTTGCGCATGGCTTGCGTCTCTGCGAGCCACCGCGAGGCTCTGCTCAAGCTCAGCGCGCCTCAAGCTCAATTGTGCATGACGCGAAACACGTTCGGCGTCAGCCAGGAGAGCATCTGCCAGCGTGTCGGCCGCACCAATGGCCGTCATCAGTTGTTCAAAGCCTGAAGCATCCGGTTGTTTTTGAACGGATTGCAGAAAACTGTCACGCGCTACACGGCTCGCCAGAAGATCGTCACGCGAGATGATATGACCGGCGCCTTCCAGCGCCGCCAGTTCGTGCAGAACCTTTGCAATCTCCTCCTCTATCGCCGCGACATGCGCCGAAATACTCTTGGAATGCGCTCTTGCGTCATCAATCAGCCGTCGATGATTGGCCAGTTCGCTCACATCCGGTAATGGCAAGGTCGACAATACCCGTATGTCGTTCGCCGGCGGATCGAGACGCGCCACGGCAGTTGCCAGATCCGCTTCGGCACGACCAAGCTTTACCTGCAAGGCTTCCATGCCCAAAAGCTCATTCAATTCGGGCTGCAGTGTTGCCAATTGCTCAGACCAGGCCTTTGGGTCACCCAGCCGTTCCCCTTGTGCACTTGTCGCCAGCTGTCGCAGCCCATCCTGCTGTTCAAGGATCCGCTGGCGAACTTCGCGTATCTCGCGATCAAGCTCCGCTCCCTCATCCAGAAGTGTTCTGAGACGCTGCAGATCGGCATCCGATGGTTGCCGGCTTACAACGTCTTCGATACTGGTGAGACCTAATCGCCTTGCAGACTGCGCCAGTTTCTGCTCGAAGTCCTCCAGCTCGGAGCGAACCCTGACCAGATCCTCACTTGCCTTCTTGTAGGCCCCTTTGTCGGCATGGGCGGCCATGATGGTCGAAGATGATGCCAATAGCGGGTCATCGACGCTGATGGCTGCAATATCTTCCTTCAGGCGGTTCTTGTCTGCCTTGGCATGTCGCAGGGCCTGTTCGTTTTCCTGTGATCGTTCCAGAAGCGAGGCGAGGCTCGCTTGGAAGTCCGACGGAAGGTCGCCAAGACCTTCATAGCGGACAAGCTGATCCTGTACGCGATCGATTTCGCGAATGATCGGATCGAGGCGTTGCAGAAGGCGCAGCTGGTCAAGACGGCGTTTCTTGTCCTGGCGTTCGACCTGCAGAGTGTCAAGCTCCGCATTCAGCGCATCCTGCTCTGCAATCAGCTTCTTCCAGTCACCGGATTTCAGTTCATTCTCACGCTCGGCCTTTCTTGCTTCCTCATGGCTATCGAGTGTCTGGTAAAAAAGCCGGTCCTTTGATCGCCGGGGCGCATAGATGGCATCGGCTTCCGCTTCGAGCTGCTTGCGCAAGTCCGCAAGGCCAGTCAGTCCCGATGCTGCCGAAAACAGCAGGCTACCGATCTCGCCACTGCTTTTCAGCATGTTTTCGCCACCTGCCCGCAATGTGGCGGAATTCAAGCCGAAAGCACGCTCGAAGACATCCCGACCGAGCGTGCCCAGGAACGGAACAAGAGCATCGTCAGGCAGTGCTTCTTCCGGCTCGGCTGCACCAAGAAGCGTGCTTTTTTTTCCTCTGCGGCGGCGAAATTCAAGTTGCACTCCAGCACGCGACTCAATCATCGCTCCAACCCGCAACGTTGCCGGATCATGCTGGAAACTGTATCGGGCCGCTGTCGGAAATCCGAACAGGAGATCGGTTATTGCAGATAGTGCCGACGATTTCCCAGCCTCATTTGGCCCATAAACGATGTGAAGGCGTGCATCTGGATCAAGAACAAGCCTGCGGTCTGTCAGCGAGCCATAGCGAAGGAAATTGAGATACCTGAAGCGCATCTAATGCACTCCACTCGCACGCGCAATGACGAGATCACGTGCCTCGGCAAGCAGTGTCGCGGCATCATCGCCCAATGCAAGGTCATGCGCGCCAAGGCCGCCTGGCAAACGCGCCGCAATTTCCGAAATTCTGGCTTCGGCCTCCTCGAGCATTTGGGGTGAAAGTGCATCAATCGCGAGCAATCCATCAAGTCCAAGTTGATTTTGTTCCTCTCCCACTGCGTCTCTTGCGACGGGATCGATCCGCAGTTCGACCTTTTCCAGCCAGATATCTTCATGACAACGGTGGCACGCGGCCTGCACTTCGTCATGAAAATCCCGTGCATTTGCAGTCAGGGTTCGACGATGATTGTTCTTGCCGGACAAACGGATGCGCAGTGCAAGCGGGCGCCCTTCCATGCCGTCAACTATGGCTTCCAGAGCCTTTTCAATCCGCTGCAAGATCATCGGTGGTTCATCATCGGGTTGCACCACGACATCGGCGTCTGCGAAACGGGCACTGTCAGTGATGATCCGTTCATGGCTGATCGCACCATCGTCAACACTGACAAGAACGGCGCCTTTGGCTCCCTTTTCACGAATGTTGCGACCCTGCAGATTTCCAGGAAAGATCACAAGAGGATCGTCCGCCACGACCTCATGTTCGTGAACATGACCAAGCGCCCAGTAATCATAACCTCGCGAGCGTAGGTCCTCGACCGAGCAGGGGGCATAGGGCGCATGCTGTTCGCGTCCGGTCAACGACGTGTGGAGAACGCCAATATTGAACCAGCCCGCATGCGGTGTCGGATAGCCAAGCACCAGGTTCTCCGTTGCCGAGCGCTCTGCAAAGCCTTGCCCGTGCAATGCTACCTTGAGATGGTCCAGTGTGAATGTACCAGGCCTGTTGACTGGGAATTCCCGTACATTTCTTGGCAGCGTGATCGTTTTTGTGATCACGCTTTCCGCATCATGATTGCCCTTCAGCAGGAAAACGGGGATCCCCGCCCGTTCCAGGCGCGCCACCTCGCGATTAAAGAAGAGCCCAATCTTGTTATCCTTCCAGTCTCCGTCATAAACGTCCCCAGCGATAACGAAAAAGTCCACCTCACGCTCGACAGCCTGGTCAATCAGTGTCGAAAATGCCTTGCGACCTGCCTCCATGAAGAGTTCCGCAATGTCGGCATCCTTCATTGCCAATCCCTGGAACGGACTGCCCAGATGCAGATCGGCAGCATGAATGAATGAAAAGGATGACATGGAATCGCTTGCTTTTGTGAACGGACCGGAACAGGTGTTCTAGCCAAACGCCGGACGCTGCGGAAGCACCCGCCCGTCAGGCCTGTGGATTAAGAGCGGGAGAGAGAAAATGAGGCAACGCGCGTTCGGGCGAACATCCTTAAGCGTCAGCGAAATCGGCTTCGGTGCCTGGCAGATCGGCGGTTCATGGGGCGACGTCAGCGAACAAGATGGCCGTGCGGCTCTGGAAGCAGCCCTTGATGCCGGTGTGACCTTTGTCGATACGGCAGATGTTTATGGTGATGGACGTTCGGAGAAGATCATTGCAAGTACCTTAAAAGGACGCGGCGCGGATTGCCCGATGGTTGCCACCAAGGCTGGTCGCAGACTTAATCCTCATAATGGGGAAGGCTATACCAAGGCCAATCTCGAAGCATTCATCGACCGCAGCCTCACAAACCTTAACGTCGACAGCCTCGATCTTGTGCAATTACATTGCCCACCAACAGATGTCTTCTATCGACCGGATGTCTTCGGTGCACTGGATGATCTGCGCAAGGTCGGCAAAATCCGCAATTACGGCGTCAGCGTGGAAAAGGTCGAAGAAGCACTCAAGGCGATCGAGTACCCTGATGTCGTCAGCGTCCAGATTATCTACAACGTCTTCCGCCAAAGACCTGCGGATCTGTTCTTCACCGAGGCCCGCAAGAAGAATGTCGCCGTCATTGTCCGCGTACCACTGGCCAGTGGCCTCTTGTCGGGAAAGATCGGACGTCACACCAGTTTCGCGTCCGACGATCATCGCAACTTCAATCGCCACGGCGAAGCCTTCGATGTTGGGGAAACCTTTGCCGGCGTCCCTTTCGAAGTTGGCCTGCAAGCTGTTGAGGAGGTGCGCAAGCTTGTCCCGCAGGGTGCCGCAATGGCAACCTTTGCACTTAGATGGATCCTTATGAGCGAGGCAGTAACAGTGGTCATACCTGGCGCTCGCAACAGCGATCAGGCTCGTCTCAACGCAGCAGCTGCTGACTTTCCGGCCCTGTCGAACGACGTCATGATGGCTGCGCGGGAAATCTACGCAAGATTGATTGCACCGCACGTCCACCAGCGCTGGTAATTGTGACTAGACAGCCCGCCACACAAGATGTTGCGGCCCCGAACAAATCTCCGGGGCTGCAACCAACAGTTCCGATCCACCCGCCCTTCGCAATCAAAGGCCGGTATTGATCAATTGATCACGTTAAGTTCTACAGGGAAGAACAGTGTTTCGCCGGAACTGTCGTCGACACCGTCATTGTCCGTAACGGCAAAGGCCCTGCCAGTAGCGTCGAACGCAAATCCCTCGAGCTTGTCGACGACATAGCCATTTGTTGCGCGCTTCAAGTTGCCAAGAAAGTCGTGAACTTCTTCCTTGGCAACCAATGGCAGTGTCTCGCCGATCGCGGCCGGTTTCATGTCCGCAATTGCCACTCGAAACAGCTTTTTCAGCTTCGCCTTGTCACCGATCAGATTATCGCGCTCGACAATGTAGAGATAGTCGCCATTGGCAGTGATTTCGGACAAGCCAACCCAACCTTCGTCCGTGTCTTCAAGACGGTAGCGCACAGCGCCCCATTCCTTTGAGGAAGGCTTGTAGGATAGCAATTTCACCGTCCCCTTGAGATCGTCTTTCCATTCGCGCTGCACAGCCATCCAGAGCCTCTGGTCATCCCCCTGTCCGACCGTTGTGATACCCTCCAGTCCGAACCGCACCTGCCCTGCAAGCAGTTCCACCGGCAATCCGATCTCTGTTGTGATCTCTCCCTTGGCATCAACATTATAGATGCCGTGACTGATCATCTTGTTCGAATCACCTTCGGACGCCAGCCAAAATCCTCCCTTGCCGTCCAGCGCAATGCCTTCGATATCCAGCTTCTGGGCTGCCTGGCCGTTACGTGTAATCGGCAAGGCAGTCGTAATCAGGGCCGGCTTCCGGTTGGCGTCAATCGTGAACACCGTCGGCTGGTTGCCATAGAAACTGTCATTGACGGCATAGAGGATACCGGGTCTTTCGGCGTCGCCGACAAGACCGGACAAGGCGCCCCAGCCAATTGGTGCACCGTCCACTACATCCGAATGAAGCATCGGATAGTCAGGCTCGCCTTTTGCCAGTTCATAAACCATCACATGGGAGCGCGGCCCTCCTTCGGCACCAAGGTCAACTTCATTTGCCGTGGCAAACAGATTTCTCCCGGGAATGGCAATTGCGCCCTCTGGTGATATGCCTGATGGCAAGAGCTGCACCAGTTCCGGCTCGCTGCCGGTATCCTTGTAGACCGCCACCACGGATCCACGTTCCGAGAGCACGAAGAAGTAGGACTGGTCACCATATCTTGCAGCTTCCAGGCCTTCTGGCTCAATCCCCTTGGACTTAGCCCGCTTGTCAGGGAAGTGGCCGATCCTGGCGATCTCGTGTTCGAGCGACGCGCCAGATTCGTGGAGCGTTCTTCCTGTCTTGTCAAAGATGGTGAAGCTGCGCGAACCGCCTTGATAGTCACCTTCATTGGCGACAACAAAGCGGTCATCGTCCAGCCACTTCAGGGCATCTGGCTCACGCAAGACCCCGGGCCTGTTTTCGGTGAAACTCAAGAGACCATCCGATTTCGTGTCGATACCGACGAGATCAACGCTGCCGGCAGAAAAGTGGTTCTTGATATCGCCCGTCTTGCCATCAATGACGACGATATGGTTGTTTTCCTGTAGCGTTACAGCGATCTCACCAAGCCCGTTGATATCCACAAACTCCGGCTCCGGATCGTCTGGGGCAATATCCGCAAGCCCGGTCAGGGAGACAAACCTGATGCCGTTGCAATCCGCACTGCCGCCGTCAAGCGAGACAATCGCAAGATTGCCTGCCGGCAACTGCGGGAGGTACCCATCATTCAGTTCCTCATCGCGTTCATTCTCGATGGCTATGGCGGCAAATGAGTGATCTGCAGATATTGCGACCGAATCCGGTTGTCCACCGATGTCACACGTCATATCGATGCTTCTGCCGACCAGATCAACGATTGCAAGCCTGCCAGAAGGCTTCGTCTTGCTTTCGGATGTGTTGATCGCAACGACGACCTTGCCCTCGACAACAGAGACCGAGGTCGGTTCACCATCCATCGCAATAAAGCCGGCAGCCTTCGGGGCTTTCGGATCCGTAATATCGACAAACCCGATACCGCCAAGGGGGCTATCCGAATAGACCAGCGTATTGCCATCTTCACTGGCAGTGATGATTTCTGCAGATGTGACGGTCACCAGATCCTTGTCGTCGGGAAGATTGGCAGCGACCGGGAAGGATGAAACGCGATTGAATACGGGTTCTGCGGCTGCGGGAAGTGCTGCGGATGCGAGCAGAGCTGCCGTCAGCGCGGCTGATGCGGGAAATTTCATGATGGAAAGCCTCCTGTCCATGAGCGAACAGGCGCTTCTTGCGGCAATTGCATGACAGGCCGATGACAGAAAAACTCTGCCCCTCGCAAACTGCCCGGCCTGGATATACTGATCTGGCTATCAGGATCCCAAGATGACAAAAGGCTGTAACATCATGCCCGATGTTACAGCCTTCCAGAAGCAGGTCCGGCAAAACCGGGCCTTCTCAAGATCTGTCTGCAAACGGCTTACTTGCCGTTGACAGCGTCCTTCAGGCCCTTGCCTGCTGAGAACTTCGGCACGTTACGGGCCGGGATGTCGACTTCAGCACCGGTCGACGGATTGCGACCCTTTGAGGCTTCGCGACGAGAAACGGAGAAGCTGCCGAAGCCTGCCAGACGGATATCGCCGCCCTTCTTCAGTTCGGCCTGAACAGAATCAAATACAGCATCGACTGCCGAGGCTGCATCAGCCTTGGAGAGCCCGGCCTTATCAGCAACTGCGGCAACGAGTTCAGTCTTATTCATGTTTCCACCCCTTTCAAATGGTATCGAAACGACTCAAGTTATCCGGCCCGACCTTAAATCAGCGGTGAGCCTTCGCAAGCCACAAGCCTCGCTATAGCCTGAAAAACAAGGGGGAACGCATCATTTTCACCAAAAAAGCCGGCTTAAAGCCGGCTTTTTTTTCATAGCGTGCCAATTTGGCATGTTTCGAAACACATTGCCTAGTGTGCAATCGCGCTTCCGGCGTCATCAACACCCTCGACGGTTGCGATGACCGGGGTCTCGATCGAACCGTCCCATTCGATCGGTTCGGGCTTGCGCACGAGGGCATGTTCTATGACCTCTCCCATCAGAGATACCGGTACGATTTCCATGTTGTTCTTCACAATATCCGGAATATCGGCGAGGTCCTTGGCGTTCTCTTCAGGGATCAGAACCTTCTTGATGCCGCCACGACGTGCTGCTAGCAGCTTCTCCTTAAGGCCTCCGATTGGCAGAACGCGGCCACGCAACGTGACTTCGCCCGTCATAGCGACTTCCTTGGAGACAGGAATGCCCGTCATGACCGAGACAATTGCCGTCGCCATGGCGATGCCGGCAGACGGTCCATCCTTCGGCGTGGCACCTTCTGGAACGTGAACATGGATGTCGCTCTTGTCGAACAGCGGCGGCTTGATACCAAAATCCACCGCACGCGAACGAACATAAGACGCCGCGGCAGATATGGATTCCTTCATCACTTCACGCAGGTTGCCAGTTACGGTCATGCGCGCCTTGCCCGGCATCATCACGCCTTCGATCGTTAAAAGTTCGCCACCAACTTCAGTCCATGCAAGGCCCGTCACGACACCAACCTGATCGTCACGCTCAGCTTCCCCATGGCGGAAACGCGGCACACCGAGATATTCGTTGATGTTGGCCGCGGTAACATCCACCGACTTTGCCTTGCCCTTGATGATTTCGGTGACCGCCTTGCGGGCGAGCTTCATCAACTCACGTTCGAAGTTACGGACACCGGCTTCACGGGTGTATTGCTGTATCACAGCCATCAGGGCATCGTCCGAAACCGAAAACTCGTTCGGCTGCAGCGCATGTTCCTTGATTGCTTTCGGAAGCAGGTGGCGCTTGGCGATCTCCAGCTTTTCTTCCTCGGTGTAACCGGCGACACGGATGATCTCCATACGGTCCATCAAGGGCGGCGGTATGTTGAGCGTATTTGCCGTCGTGATGAACATCACATCCGAAAGGTCGTATTCAACCTCCAGATAGTGATCCATGAACGTTGAGTTCTGTGCAGGATCCAGCACCTCGAGCAGGGCCGACGACGGGTCGCCACGATAATCCTGCCCGAGCTTGTCGATCTCGTCGAGAAGGAAGAGCGGGTTGGACTTCTTGGCCTTCTTCATCGACTGGATGACCTTGCCGGGCATCGAGCCGATATAGGTGCGGCGGTGGCCTCGTATTTCGGCCTCGTCGCGCACGCCACCAAGCGCCATGCGAACAGATTCACGGCCGGTCGCCTTGGCGATCGACTGGGCAAGCGAGGTCTTGCCGACGCCGGGAGGGCCAACCAGGCAAAGGATTGGCCCCTTAATCTTGCTGGCACGGGCCTGCACTGCAAGATACTCGATGATCCGTTCCTTGACCTTGTCGAGACCGAAGTGATCCAGATCGAGGACTTTCTCGGCGTTATTGAGATCGGTCTTGATCTTCGACTTCTTGTTCCACGGAATCCCCAGCAGCCAATCGAGATAATTGCGAACCACCGTCGCTTCCGCTGACATCGGGCTCATCTGGCGCAGCTTCTTCATTTCGGCATCCGCCTTTTCGCGGGCCTCCTTGGAAAGCTTGGTCTTCGCAATGCGCTCTTCCAGCTCGGCCATCTCGTCGCGGCCGTCTTCACCGTCGCCGAGTTCCTTCTGGATCGCCTTCATCTGTTCGTTGAGATAATATTCGCGCTGCGTCTTCTCCATCTGGCGCTTTACGCGCGAACGGATGCGCTTTTCAACCTGCAGGACGGAGATCTCGCCCTCCATGAAGCCGAGTGCCTTTTCCAGACGACCCTTTACGCTCACCGTTTCGAGCATTTCCTGCTTTTCGGTGATCTTGATCGACAGATGCGATGCGACCGTGTCGGCCAGTTTCGAATAATCCTCGATCTGGCTTGCCGCTCCGACCACTTCCGGAGAGATCTTCTTGTTCAGCTTTACGTAGTTTTCGAACTCGGAAACCACTGAACGGGATAGCGCCTCAACTTCGACGGGATCTTCTTCCGGCTCGTCAAGGATAGCAGCCCTTGCCTCGTAAAATTCTTCCCTGTCGGAATAATCATCGATCTTGGCGCGCGCACGTCCCTCTACCAGGACTTTTACCGTCCCGTCGGGAAGTTTTAAGAGCTGCAGGACGTTGGCAACCGTGCCGACATTGTAAATTGCCGATGTCTCGGGATCGTCGTCGCTGGCATTGATCTGGGTGACGAGCATGATCTGCTTGTCGGACCCCATCACCTCTTCCAACGCACGGATGGATTTCTCCCGTCCAACGAACAGGGGCACGATCATGTGTGGAAATACCACGATGTCGCGCAAAGGCAGCACCGGGAAGGTATCACCGCCAGCGGCCACAGACGTTGAATTCGTCATTCTTCTTCCTTTCATATCCCGTTCCCGGGATTCGTCCCCGGACCAGTTATCCGGGGCGTCCACTTGAGCCCAAAGTGGAGTGCGCAACTTTCCATTTCAAGGTTCGCCGGCCATACCTGCAATTCATGCGGGCAACTGGAAACGGCGAGAACGAACGCATATACGCAGGACACAACAGATTTCAAGCAACGCAGTACAGCAACATCGACAAGGCATCGGCAAACGATTCCCAAGAGCGCCAGCATATCGCGTATGCCGTGCAAAACGAAGCCTAAACGGCCCACTGCCCACAGCGTGCTTCTCGCCGAAATTGCCCACACGCAAAAAGAGGCCCGCGAAGGCCCCTTTTCTTTAAGTAACGTCAACGGCTGATCAGGCAGAGACGTTCGTCTTTTCTTCCTCGCGGTCCGCGTAGATATAAAGCGGACGAGCGGTACCGCGTACAACCTCCTCGGAGATCACAACTTCGCGGACACCCTCCAGGGCAGGAAGCTCGAACATGGTATCGAGCAGAATCTTCTCCATGATCGAGCGAAGGCCACGAGCACCGGTCTTGCGGATAATCGCTTTCTTCGCAATTTCACGGAGCGCATCCTCATGGAAGCTCAGTTCAACATCTTCCATCTCGAACAGGCGCTGATACTGCTTGACGAGCGCATTCTTCGGCTCCGACAGGATCTGGATCAGTGCATCCTCGTCAAGATCCTCGAGTGTCGCGAGAACCGGCAGACGTCCGATGAACTCCGGAATAAGCCCGAACTTGACAAGGTCTTCAGGCTCCAGTTCGCGCAAGACTTCACCAACGCGCCGATCATCTTCGGCCTTGACCGTCGCTCCAAAGCCGATCGACGTCTTTTCGCCGCGGGCAGAGATGATCTTGTCAAGACCGGCAAAAGCGCCGCCGCAGATAAACAGGATATTGGTCGTGTCAACCTGCAGGAATTCCTGCTGCGGATGCTTGCGCCCACCCTGCGGCGGTACGGAGGCGACCGTTCCTTCCATGATCTTCAAAAGCGCCTGCTGAACACCTTCACCCGAGACATCGCGGGTAATCGACGGATTATCCGACTTGCGGGAAATCTTGTCGACCTCGTCAATGTAGACGATGCCGCGCTGGGCACGCTCGACATTGTAGTCGGCCGACTGCAAAAGCTTCAGGATGATGTTTTCGACGTCTTCGCCGACGTAACCGGCTTCGGTCAGCGTCGTGGCATCGGCCATCGTGAACGGTACGTCAATAATGCGGGCAAGCGTCTGGGCAAGATATGTCTTGCCACATCCGGTTGGGCCGACAAGCATGATGTTCGACTTGGCCAACTCGACTTCGCCGCCCTTCGAGGCATGCGCCAATCGCTTGTAATGGTTATGCACCGCAACGGACAGAATACGCTTGGCCTGCTTTTGGCCGATAACATATTCGTCAAGGACCTCGATGATCTCCTGAGGTGTCGGCACGCCATCACGCGACTTCACCATCGAGGACTTGTTCTCCTCGCGAATGATGTCCATGCACAGTTCGACGCACTCATCGCAAATGAACACCGTCGGGCCGGCAATCAGCTTGCGGACCTCATGCTGGCTCTTGCCGCAGAATGAACAATAAAGGGTATTCTTGGAGTCGCCGCCGTTGCTGCCGCTGACTTTGCTCATAACTTTTTCCTTCCAGCACTCCGTCATCCCGTCGCCGGGGACGGTCCACTCACTCGCCGGCACGCATACGATTGCAAGGCAACGTGCCGGCTTCGTCTGGGGTACTCTACCGATCTGGACTTTTGCCCCGATCGGCGGCAACGAAACCCCTTAAGAAACAGATGCTATGCAGCAAAAGTCTACACAGCATTAACAAGTACTAATACCGCTTTCCAGTCCTCATGAAACCCCTGCAATCGTCACATAGGGGTGAGACCCGCAAATTACGGCATCATTTACTTTGCGGAACCATCCTCGAGTTCCGCCCGAGACGTCAGGATCTTGTCGATGACGCCCCACTCTTTGGCCTCGTCTGCATCCATGAAATGGTCGCGATCGAGTGTCTTTTCAACTTCCTCGTACGTACGCCCGGTATGTTTTTCATAGACTTCGTTCAGGCGTCTTTTCATCTTCAATATGTCGCGAGCATGGCGTTCGATGTCGGACGCCTGCCCCTGAAAGCCACCGGACGGCTGGTGAACCATGATCCGGGCGTTCGGCGTGGCAAAGCGCATATCCTTTTCACCTGCGGCCAGAAGTAGCGAGCCCATCGAGGCGGCCTGGCCGATGCAAAGTGTCGAAACGGCCGGTTTAACGAACTGCATCGTATCGTAGATGGCCATTCCAGCTGTCACCACACCACCTGGCGAATTGATGTAGAGCGCTATTTCCTTCTTCGGGTTTTCTGCCTCCAGGAAAAGAAGCTGGGCGCAGACCAGCGATGCCATATGGTCTTCAACCGGCCCGGTCAGAAAGATGATGCGTTCCTTGAGGAGCCGTGAATAGATGTCGTACGACCGCTCGCCGCGATTGGTCTGCTCCACGACCATCGGCACCAGAGCCATGGCAGTATCGACGGGATTTCTCATGTCAGTCCTTTGTCAACGCTTTCCAAAGCCAGTGGGCCCAGGAATCAGATAGATTGGTCAATCCCTACATAGAGTGTCAATGCCCGCCACTTCAAGACGGTGGCACGGTTATCCTTAATCGTGCTGTGCCCTAAAGACGCGGTGCTACGCTAATGGATTGCCTTACGCAGCAGCGTCGACCCGCAGGCCGACGCAACGCACAGGTTTGTGGGCCGACATGGTAAATCAGGCATGAAAACCTGTGACCCACGACGAAACATTCCTTCGATGTCACTTCGCAACCAGCTCTTAAAGCTTCGATGCTAATCGCAGCTTATTTGGGCTTCAGGGGACGACCGGTGGATATCAAGACGGGATTAATCGTGTGGGCAGCACAGGCAATCACACTTGGCATGCTGCTTCTTGGCTGGTGGTTGCGCCAGCGCGCGCAATTCCACATCCTCAGCTGGGGATGCGGTTTCCTGTTGTTTGGCACAGGACTTCTGCTGGCGGGCCTGCGTGGCACCGTACCAAGTTTCATTTCCATCGAGGTCGCGAACCTCCTCGTGCTTATCGCCATAGGCCTATTGGTCGGTGGCCTTCAGCAGTTCGACAACAAGCCGATCCAGGGTTTTATATTCATCCCTGCCCTGCTCTGGATCGCCGGCATGCTGGTGCCATTTGTCCGGGAGACCTTCAATGCACGCGTCCTCCTCTACAATCTTGCAGCCTCCATCGGTTTCGCGATCCTTGCGGTCCTGCTCGTTCGCGGAGCCGATCGCAAGCTGTGGTCACGCCGACTTCTTGCCGCAATACTTGGCGTCCATATTGCCACCAGCCTGTCCATGGCAATCATGACAGCAACCTCTGCAGCGCGTGAATTTGCGAGCGTCCCCTACCCCTCTCTCATGCTTTTGCCGGGTGCCTTCTGCTTCATTGTTGCCGTCTTGACCGGTGCCCAGATGATGACCGAGCGATCCGAGCAAAAACTCAGGCGCCTGGCCGTCACGGATCCGTTGACCGGCTGCCTGAACCGCCGGGGTCTGATCGACGCTTTCCAGAAGCTTTGCGCCTCCCCCTCGCCCGGCACGCCACTGGTCGCATTCCTGCATTTTGACATCGACAACTTCAAACAGATCAATGACCGGTACGGGCATCAGTCGGGAGATGCCGTTCTGGTCGATTTTTCACGTCTTGCATCTGCGTCTCTTGGTCATCGCGGCATCTTTGGACGCATGGGGGGAGAGGAATTCGCAAGCCTCGTGCGTGTTGCCGATACCGTGGAGGCAGCAAGCATAGCGGAGGGACTGCGCATGACGCTTGCACTCAACCCCATCAGTGCACATGGCCACAAGATTGCCGTGACCGTAAGTGTCGGCATTGCCGTGCGGCCGATCGTCAATACCGACCTTGATACGCTCTTAAGCGAGGCAGACGGCGCACTCTATCTGGCAAAACAGTCTGGTCGAAACTGTAGTGCGATCGGCCGCAACGGCACGGCAACCGTTGTCCCTTCCGCACGGATGCTGTCGCTTGACGAAATGGATATGGAAATCAAGGCAAGCAGGCAGGTCAGTGCACTGCGGCGGGTCGCGGCCGCCGGGACCGATTGATCTCGTGATGCAGGCGGAGCACATATCAGGGCTCAGGTAACGCATGGCCATTAACCACCGCAAGAACACCATCCGGTTCCGTCTTGCAAACGTTCCCATTTGCTCCACATCCTCCATGTGGCGGTAACAACTGACTGACCTTCAGCAGTTGATTGGACGGGAGCGAAAAATGCAGCCGGCAGGTCTTAACGCAATAATCTTGACCCTATTTATAACTGCTACGCCTTTGGCTGCGCAGCAGGCCTCGGATATCATCGCTCCTGAACGCGCAACCGGGACAAGGATTGCCGAACGTGCGGAAGCACAATCCTTCATGGTGGCTGCGGCCAACCCCCTCGCCGCACAGGCCGGTTATGAGATCCTTGCTGACGGCGGCAATGCAATCGACGCCATGGTTGGCGTCCAGGCGGTTCTAGGGCTGGTGGAGCCACAAAGTTCCGGGCTCGGCGGCGGTGCCTTCCTCGTCTACTATGAGGCATCATCCGGCGAACTGAGGACCTTTGATGGTCGCGAGAAAGCGCCAATGGAGACAACGCCACAGCTCTTTTTGAACAGCCAGGGACAACCTCTGGAATTCATGGATGCGGTGATTGGTGGCCGATCCGTTGGCACGCCCGGCACCGTGCGCCTCCTAGACAGCGTCCATCAACGGTTCGGTTCTCTTGATTGGGAAAGCCTTTTTTCATTCGCGACAACGCTTGCCGATGACGGGTTTGAGGTGTCTCCGCGCCTTGCGACGCTGATCGCTGCCGAAGGCGACCAGTTGAAGACCCATGAAGCAACCATGGCGTATTTTTTCGACGAGGATGGTGCTCCGCTGGAACCGGGAACAATTCTCAAGAACCCGGACTATGCCAGGACACTCAAGACCATCGCGACTGGTGGAGCAGACGCGTTCTACAACGGAAAGATTGCCGAAGACATTGTCCAGACGGTACGCAAGACTACCGATAATCCTGGTGTTCTGTCACTGTCCGATCTTGCGACCTACAAGATCATGGAACGCCCCCCGGTTTGCATCGCTTACCGCGCCCTCGACGTGTGCGGCATGGGACCGCCGTCATCTGGCGGCGTCGCCATTGGTCAGATCCTCGGAATCCTGGAGAATTTCGACATGCGCGGGCTTGGGCCGGAAAACCCGCAGAGCTGGCGCCTTATCGGCGACGCACAACGCCTCGTCTTTGCAGACCGGGAGCGTTATCTGGCCGATGTCGATTTCGTCCCTTCGCCCATCAAGGGCCTGTTGAGCAAGGACTATCTTGCCGAGCGGGCCGCACTTCTCGATACGAACAGGGCGCTTGATCAAAAGGCCGTAAGGGCCGGCGAACCAGAGTGGGATCACGCGCTTCTCTTCGGTGACGGCGAGGCAATCGAGCTTCCATCAACAAGCCATTTTGTCATCGTCGATGCGCAGGGCAACGTCGTCTCGATGACGACGACGATCGAAAATGGCTTTGGGTCGAGATTGATGACCAATGGCTTCCTGCTGAATAACGAACTGACGGATTTTTCCTTCCAGACACATGATGACGGCATACCGGTTGCCAACCGTGTTGAACCTGGCAAGCGGCCTCGTTCATCAATGGCACCAACCATCGTGTTGAAGGACGGCAAGCCGCTCCTGGCCATCGGTTCACCGGGGGGTAGTCGGATCATCGGCTACGTTGCACAGGCATTGATAGCCTATATCGACTGGCAAAGACCGGTCGAGGAGGTCGTCGCCATTCCCCACCTGGTCAACCGGTTTGGCACCTATGATCTTGAGGCGGGGACATCCGCCGAAACGATGGTCGAGCCACTGAAGACTTTAGGCTATGACGTGAAGACAACTGAAATGAATTCCGGCCTGCATGCTATCGAGATCACGCCGGACGGCCTGGCGGGCAGTGCTGATCCCCGACGCGAAGGTGTGACGCTCGGCGATTGAAAAGGGCTCTTCCAGAAAAGACCGATTCGTTTCAGGCGTTGAACGCAGGCGAGCAGCGCCCGCAAGAGACGGAGGCATCAGGCAGAACCGCGAAACCTGTCCTCGATGACATTCAACTTGCCGAATAAGATCGGCACAGACAAGAAGGCCGCGCACTCGCCCTATCTCCCATGGGCCCAACCGCGGAGACACAATGACTGAACTCTTGCCCTTTCTCCACATCGATCCTGACACCAGACACGTTCGTCTTGATGGTCGGGATGCGGCATTTTACGCCGATCCCAACCGCGTCTATGCGCTCTTGCATGAGCATTGTCCGACTTTTTACTGGGAGGAGCAGAAGCAGTGGTATTTCACGGGTTATGATCACGTCAACGCGCTCTTGCGCGACCGCCGCTTTGGCAGACAGATCCTCCATATTGCGACGCGTGAAGACCTCGGCATGGCCGAGCCCGCTCCGCATCTTGAAGACTTTTATCTTGCTGAACGCTATTCGCTTCTGGAACTGGAACCCCCTGAACACACCCGACTGCGCACTCTGGTCAACCGTGCCTTTGTCTCACGGCACGTCGAGCGACTGGTTCCGCAGATTGCAGATCTTGCAGAGAGACTGATCGACACTTTCGAAAATGATGGCAAAACGGAACTCCTGTCCTCTTTCGCCGACATCATTCCGGTGACGGTCATTGCCCGCATGATCGGCATCCCCGAGGAGATGGGTCCGCAATTGCTGAAATGGTCTCATGACTATGTCGGCATGTACATGTTCAAACGGACGCGCGACGACGAACATGCGGCTAACCAGTCGGCCCGGGAATTTGCCGACTATGTGAAATCCTTGATCGAGGAGCGCCGGAAAACACCTTGCGAAGACCTTCTCTCGCACATGATTCACACCGAACATAAAGGACAGTATCTCAGCGAGGACGAACTCGTCTCGACAACCATTGTTTTGCTCAATGCCGGCCATGAGGCGACAGTGCATCAGATCGGCAATTCGGTCCGTGTCATCCTTGAAAGCGGCCACTCTCCCAAAGACCTGTTCAAGACCGCAGAGACCACTGAGCGGACAATTGAAGAGACCCTGAGAATTTGTGCACCTGTACACATCTTCCAGCGCTTCGCCCTTGAGGACGTGGAAATCGATGGCGTTAATTTCCGGCGTGGTGACAAGATCAATCTCATACTGGCCGCTGCCAATCTCGACCCAAGGACATTCACCGAGCCACTCTCCTTCAAGCCCGACAGGCGGGAAGCTGCCAATCTCTCCTTTGGTGCCGGCATCCATTTCTGCATCGGTGCGCCACTTGCCAGACTGGAACTCAATACCGTACTCCCCATCCTGTTTCAGCGTCTGCCCGGTTTGAAGATGGCAACGGCACCCAAGGTCAAGGATGTCTATCATTTCCACGGACTGGAGCGTCTTGATCTGTGCTGGCCAACAAGCAGCAAAAAATAGAGTATCTATTTTATCTCAACAGATTGCATCGACTTCCTTGTGCTTCAGATCAGCCTTTGTGAGCGCTTCGAAATCGTTCTCTTCATTGATGGTCTGCAGATGTTGTCATCCGATCCCGACTTGGCGAGGCGCCATCTTGAACCGTACCCGGATGGCCGCGTTTGCGACGGGAGGCACGCGATCAAGACCCCGGGTCTGGACCGTCAAGAGGCCGAAATCATCACGCCAAGACATCTCGATTTTCTCAAAACGAACAAAAATGGTTGCGCCATCGACGCTGAAAAAGCGCAACCATTCATTGAATTCAGGCAGTCAATCCGGAGGTACGTGTTCAAAAGTACCGCCGTAGTTGGCGACCCTCATCAGACCTTCGCCAGCGATTGCTCCAGATCGGCGATGATATCGGCCACATCCTCGATGCCGACCGACAACCGGACGACTTCGGGACCGGCACCTGCTGCAACCTGCTGCTCTTCTGACAACTGGCGATGCGTGGTCGATGCCGGGTGGATCACCAGTGAGCGCGTGTCGCCGATATTTGCCAGATGCGAGAACATCTGCAGTCCCTCGACGAACGCCTTGCCAGCCTCGTAGCCACCCTTCAGGCCAAATGTGAAGACAGCACCCGCACCCTTTGGTGAATAACGTTCCTGCAAAGCGTTGTTTGGATCGTCCTTAAGTCCGGAATATCTCACCCAGGCAATCTTGTCGTGATCCCTCAGCCATGTTGCAACGGCAAGCGTATTATCGCAATGGCGCTGCATGCGAAGCGGCAAGGTCTCGATCCCCGTCAGGATCAGGAAGGCATTGAACGGCGAGATCGCGGCGCCGAGATCGCGCAAGCCGAGGACACGGGCGGCAATCGCGAATGCGATATTCCCAAAGGTCTTGTGCAGCTCGATACCGGCATATTCCGGTCGCGGCTCCGACAACATCGGATACTTGCCGGACGCAGACCAGTCGAACGTTCCACCGTCGACGATAATTCCTCCCATCGAATTGCCGTGACCTCCAAGGAACTTGGTGAGCGCGTGAACCACGATGTCGGCGCCATGTTCCAGCGGTCGTATCAGATAAGGGCTGGCCAGGGTGTTGTCGACGATGAGCGGTATCCCGTGACGATGTGCAACATCGGCAATCGCGGCAATATCGACAAAGGTACCACCCGGATTGGCGAGGCTCTCGATAAAGATCGCCTTGGTGCGGTTATCGATGTGCTTTTCGAAGCTTGCCGGATCGGCAGGGTCAGCCCAGCGAACCTGCCAGTCGTAGTTCTTGAAGGCATGGCCGAACTGGTTGATTGAACCGCCGTAGAGTTTCTGGGCCGCCACGAAGTTGTCACCGGACTGCATGATCGTATGAAAGACCAGAACCTGCGCCGCGTGGCCGGATGCGACCGCCAATGCAGCAGTCCCGCCTTCGAGGGCTGCGACGCGTTCTTCCAGAACAGCCTGCGTCGGGTTCATGATGCGGGTGTAGATGTTACCGAACTGCTGCAGGCCGAAGAGTGCGGCGGCATGATCGGCATCGTTGAATACGAAGGATGTCGTCTGGTAGATCGGCGTTGCACGTGCGCCGGTCGTCGGGTCCGGTTGGGCACCCGCATGCACTGCCAGCGTGGCAAATCCCGGATTGTCTGTCGCCATGATTGTCTCTCCTAGTGAACAAAACGCGTCGCAGACAACAAAGCCCGTTGATTGATCCCAATCAAGGTAATTTCTTCCCCTTCAACTATACTTGCCTTGAAGAGAGGAGCTTGTCATGGGAACTTCAGCTCAATCACGACCCGACACGTGCGCATCAAGGCTTGTGCACCGGTGCAGACAGGCCTGGCAAACGGCAAGCGAGGTCTTGGCAGTCACGCGTCTGAACGATGAAACATTGTCGCAGATTGCGCGGGACGTTTCGACGACCCCGGATCAGATCCTGCATCTTGTGAAAAACGGGCCACATGCCGCAGACGAAGTCAGTGCTCTCATGAGAGCGCTCGACCTGGACACGCTCAAGGTTGCTCGTGCCCATCCGAGACAGCTGCGCGACATGCAGATCAATTGCGCGAACTGTACTGCAAAAGCACGGTGTCGCCGAGACCTGGCAAGGCGTGACGAACGCCAGGCATATCGCAGCTATTGCGGCAATGTCGATTTTCTCGACGGCTTGCGCAGCAATCCGGAGCTGCTTAGCAGCTGAGTAAATTCAAGCGACAAGGCGCGGATACTCGATTGCCGGACAGCGATCCATGACGACCTTGATACCTGCAGCTTCCGCCTTTGCGGCGGCTGCGTCATCACGCACGCTCAACTGTCCCCAGATAACCTTGGGTCGCCGCGGCAACGCAATGATCTCATCGACGATCTCATCCAGGTGGCTGGCGGCTCGAAAGACATCAACCATGTCCACGGCCTGCGGAATTTCGGCCAGCCGGGCAAAGACAGTCTGTCCATGGATTGTCTTGCCCGCCTGGCCCGGATTGACCGGAAAGACGCGATAGCCGGTGCCCAAAAGGAAGGCCATCACTCCATTGCTTGGCCGCGCAGGATTGGGAGATGCACCCAGTAACGCGATTGTTTTCGTCGATTTCAAGATGCCGGCAATATAGGCATCGTCGTAATGATCATGGTTCATGGCTGTTCTCCAAACCGATATTGATCTCCCCGATCCCCGGTTCACGCTTCTACATCTAGGCCGACCAGCACTATTTGCACACCCGTGAACGTGTCACCTCTCATGTGTTGCCAGGCTGCCATTTCCCGGCAATCCCTGCTAGATCAGTGCCAACAAAAAGAGGAGCAAACATGCAGCCGATCATGACGACGGACGAGGTGCACGATTTCCTCGACAGGGAATTCCCACAGATCCACATGGATGGGCGTGTCCTGTCGATCACGGATATCAGGCCGGCTGAACTCACAATGCGTTTCGAACCCGGCGAACGGCATTTGAGACCTGGCGCGACGATTTCCGGCCCGTCCATGGTGATGCTCTGCGATGTTGCCGCCTATGCTGTTATCCTTGCGCACATAGGCCCGGTTGCGCTGGCGGTTACGACCAGCCTCAACATCAATTTTCTGCGAAAACCGAAACTTTCACCGCTATTTTGTGATTGTCGCATTCTCAAACTTGGCAAGCGGCTGGCAGTGATCGACACCATTTTACGGCAAGACAGGCCGGATGAGCCGGTCGCTCAAGCTACGGCCACGTACTCAATTCCTCCTCGTCATCATGAGGTACCATAACACCTCAATAGCAAGCTATTGTTTTTACTGCGTTAATTATACGTACTAGAGAATTGCGGATCTTGACCGCTCTGACGGGTGCCAGTATAAGCACTCCAGATTGCTGACCCCTGCCGGTCGGCTTTCTTTTTTGACGGCACGATCGTCAAAACCAAGCAACAAAAAACGCCCCAGGCCCCTGGCCCCGGGGATCAAGCGGAAAGATAAACAATGTCTACTTTCGTTCAGAAGCCCGCCGAGGTGGAGAAGAAGTGGGTGATCATCGACGCCGAAGGCCTCGTTGTCGGTCGCCTCGCCACCATCGTTGCAAACCGCCTGCGCGGCAAGCACAAGGCAACTTACACACCTCACGTCGATGACGGCGACAACGTTATTGTCATCAACGCCGAGAAGGTTGCCCTTACCGGCAACAAGTACAACGACAAGAAGTATTACTGGCACACCGGTCATCCCGGCGGCATCAAGGAACGCACTGCACGCGCCATCATTGAGGGCCGTTTCCCGGAGCGCGTTGTCGAAAAGGCCGTCGAGCGCATGATCCCGCGTGGTCCGCTCGGACGCCGCCAGCTCAAGAACCTGCGCGTTTATGCGGGCTCGAACCATCCTCATGAAGCTCAGCAGCCAGTCGCCCTCGACGTGGCATCGCTGAACAAGAAGAACGTAAGGAGCGCCTGATAATGGCCGATCTCTCCTCTCTGAAGGACCTCGCTCCGGCTGCCGAAGACCAGGCTCCGGTTCATGTTCGCAAGGTCGACACCCTCGGCCGTTCCTACGCCACGGGCAAGCGCAAGAACGCTGTCGCACGCGTATGGGTCAAGGCCGGCACCGGCAAGATCATCGTCAATGGTAAGGACTTTTCTGCGTATTTCGCGCGTCCGGTCCTGCAGATGATCCTGCAGCAGCCGATCGTTGCAGCCAATCGCAGCGATCAGTTCGACATTGTTGCCACAGTCGCCGGCGGCGGCCTTTCCGGCCAGGCCGGAGCGGTGCGTCACGGACTTTCCAAGGCCCTCACCTATTTTGAACCGGGTCTGCGTTCGGTTCTCAAGAAGGGCGGTTTCCTGACTCGCGATTCGCGCGTTGTCGAACGCAAGAAGTACGGCAAGGCCAAGGCCCGTCGCTCCTTCCAGTTCTCCAAGCGCTGATTGCTGTCGCATTTTGATTTCGATAAGGCGGGGCCTCGGCTCCGCCTTTTCTTTTTCCCTTGTCTTTGATGGTCTCACGCGCAATTTTGAAAGATGCAAACAGGACCCCGCGCAATGCCCGAAAAGTCAATTGATCACGCCTTTACGACGGCAAGCCTTACCTCGGCTGCAACCGATCCGACCTATGCGGGCGCGCTCTCTTTCATGCGTCGGCGTTTCAGCAAGTCGATTGAGGGAGCCGATGCAATCGTCTGGGGAATTCCCTTCGACGCTGCAACATCCAATCGCCCCGGTGCCCGTTTCGGGCCACAGGCGATACGACGCGCGTCGGCAATCTTCGACAATGACCCGCAATATCCATTTGGTCAGGACATCTTCTCGACCATGGCGGTTATCGACTACGGGGACCTGCTGCTCGACTATGGCAACCACCATGAAACGCCGGCACTGATCGAGCGGGCGGCGTCCACCCTGATTAAAGGCGGTGCATTCCTCCTGACACTGGGCGGTGATCATTTCGTGACCTGGCCACTGCTGAAGGCACACACGACAAGGCACGGGCCATTGGCCATTGTCCAGTTCGACGCTCATCAGGATACGTGGTTTGATGACGGGCGACGTATTGACCATGGATCCTTCATCGCTCGCGCCGCCCGCGAGGGCCTGATCGACACCGCTCGTTCCATACAGGTCGGAATTCGCACACACGCACCTGACGATTGCGGTATTCGCATCATCTATGGTCACGAAGTGGAGGAAATGTCGGCAGGCGAAATTGCCCGGACGATCCTGCAACATGTAGACGGCTTCCCGGCCTATCTAACCTTTGACATCGATTGTTTTGACCCAGCCTTCGCACCGGGGACGGGAACACCCGTTGCAGGTGGCCCATCCACTGCAAAGATATTGTCGGTCCTGCACAAACTCGGCGCGCTCGACATTCGCGGAGCTGACATCGTCGAAGTGGCACCAGCCTATGACCATGCCGATATCACCGCCATTGCTGGCGCGACCGTCGCCATGTATATGCTTGGTCTTCAGGCGCAGCGGGTCACAAAAGTGCGCTGAACTGTCAGGAAAGACGCGCAAGCGTCTCGCCCGCCGCAGGAATCTAACGTAATCAACAGGACAGGAATGATGGCAAAGATCTTCATCGACGGCGAACACGGCACCACGGGTCTGCAGATACGCACGCGCCTTGCCGCCCGCCGCGACGTGGAACTCCTGTCGATACCCGAGGCTGAACGACGCAACGTTGCGATGCGTGAAGACCTCCTCAACAGTGCAGACATCGCCATCCTGTGCCTTCCCGATGAAGCATCGCGTGAAGCCGTCAAAATGCTGTCGGGCAATAACCGCGTGCGTGTCATTGATACCTCGACTGCGTATCGGGTGGACCCATCCTGGGTCTATGGGTTTGCAGAGATGGACAAGTCGCAGGCCGCCAAGATCCGCGATGCCCGCTTCGTTGCCAATCCCGGATGCTATCCGACCGGCGCGATCAGTCTTGTTCGGCCGCTACGTGCGGCTGGTATCCTGCCTGATGACTACCCCGTCAGCATCAATGCCGTGTCTGGCTATACTGGCGGCGGTAAACAAATGATTGCTCAAGTCGAAGACCCAAGCCGCGATGATGCCATCACAGCAAACCATTTCCTCTACGGGTTGAACTTGAACCACAAGCACATACCCGAAATGACCCTTCATGGCCTGCTTGATCGCACGCCCCTCTTCTCCCCCGCCGTCGGGCGCTTTGCACAGGGAATGATCGTTCAGGTTCCCCTCTTCCTGAAGGACCTGAAGAATGGTTTTACCCGCGAGAGCATTCATAAGGCACTCGTTTCCCATTATTCAGGCCAGGATATCGTGGAGGTCGTCGGGCTGGAAGAATGCAAGACACTGACCCGGGTGGATGCAGAAGAACTCGCCGGCAAGGACACTATGAAATTGTTCGTGTTCGGAACAGCCGGCGGCGACCATGTCAATCTCGTCGCCATTCTCGACAATCTCGGAAAGGGAGCGTCGGGAGCCGCCGTTCAGAACATGGACAACATGCTGTCAGCTGGGTGACGGGCGGCTGTCCGCCCCCGCCGGCAGCCTGCAACCGCTTGATCGTTATGCTGCAAGCCTCCTCAACATTCCGTACGGGAGGATCCAGACGATAGCCCAGTCACAACGTCAAAGGCGCGCTGATCGCTAAAGAAGTATCTCGCGCCACAGCACGACGTCATGTCGCACCATGGCGACCTGAATAACGCAAACATCACACTGAACTGCGACGGTTTTGTCCTCCCTGATCCGCTTAACCGGCCGGCCTCCAGCCTTGAAGCTTGGATCATCCGGATCGCGGAGGTCTTCGCCGATGCGTTGAAGCGCGACATCGCCCCTTCAATCATGCCTTCCCTCTATGGCCACCCGTCGGCGGCCCGCTCCAAGGACGTCAGCCATGACCTTGACGCGGGAAATCAATGCCGCTGTCAGGGCGATCTCTTGAAACTTGCCTAGCCGAGGGCCCTGACTTCTGTCTGCCCGGGGTAGGCTCCAATGAAACCGCGCCAATGGGCGACGGCAAACCCGAGCACAACCAGCGCCATTGCCTGATGCAGCAATGCTGTATGCAGATGAACCTGGGACAGGAGCGTCGCGACACCGATAGCAGCCTGGCAAAGGATGAGCGCGAACATCAAGACCGCCCGGCGTGCATGGGTTGTCCCCCGTGCGTCGCGCAACATTGTCACCATGTGCCAAATCGCCACCAGCAACAGCGTGTAGGCACCCATGCGATGAATGAATTGAACTGTCTTTGGATTTTCGAAAAGATTGATCCACCACGGCTGCTGGACAAACAGGTCACCCGGAATGATGGCACCATCCATCAGCGGCCACGTATTATAGCTCATGCCGGCATGCAATCCGGCCACCAGCGCCCCAAGATAGATCTGCACGAGACAGAGAACTGCAAGTAAAATCGCACCATTCTTGTTGCGTCGCTCGAAGTTCTGCCTGTCGCTGTGGCGGGCAAGCCCGCGCATGATCCAGACGCTGGCCGCAAAGATCAGGCATGCGATCGTGAGATGTACGGCAAGGCGGTACTGGGATACGCTCGTCAGCTTGCTCAGGCCGGAAGTGACCATCCACCAGCCGATGAAGCCCTGGAAACCGCCAAGAGCCAGGACCCCCACCAATGGCCGCCTGATGATACGTTCGACCCGACCGCTCATCCAGAAATAGAGCAGCGGGATTGCAAAGATCACACCAATGCCCCTGGCCAGAAAGCGATGAGCCCATTCCCACCAGAAGATCCCCTTGAATGCTTCAAGGGTCATTCCCTTGTTGATCTCCTGGTATTGCGGGATCCGTTTGTAGAGATCGAATTCCTCTTGCCATTCCTGCGTGGTAAGGGGCGGGATCGCACCGTGGATCGGTTTCCATTCCGTAATCGACAGTCCAGAACCGGTCAGGCGCGTTGCACCTCCGACAATGACAAGACAGAAGAGCGTAAAGACGACCAGACCAAGCCATATCCTCACAAGCCGGCGATCACGCTCGCGCTTGAGGTTGTCGCCAGAGATTTCAACTGCTGTTATATTTGCCACTTGTCTCATCACTCCTGCGGAGATTGGCAGGGACGGTCAAAATGCCCCGTTCTCAGGCGTTGATTTGCCCCATGGTCCCATGCAAAACAACCCCTTGTGCTTTGCGGCATGCCGTCGCGGCCATTTCAGGCACGACTAGCCAGGAGAGTAAAATGCCGCCACGACTGCGAAGCTTCATCGGAACGATCCTGATCATCATCCTTGTGATCGTCTATGCGCTCCTTGCAACCACCATTGCCACCCTGACGCTTGCGACCTACCCCTGGTGGACCCACCTGATCTACTTCTTCTTCTCTGGCCTCTTGTGGATTTTGCCTGCCATGCTGATCATCAAGTGGATGGCCGGACCAAGGCGCGACCAGAACTGATTGTTCTCGTTGATTCGAGGTTCCGGCGCCTCAACCGAAAGTGGCTCGATCGTTTTCAAGAGGCACAGATATGCGAGGCGAGGTGACAAAGACGGTTTGTGCCTCGTTTGACGAAACGCGTGGTCCGCTGCAGATGATCGCGTTCACGCAAAGTGCCGCTTTGAATGACTGCGACCTCACCTTGAAATGCCGCGATGCCACTTGGAAGCCGTCCACCGACAGGTTAACCATCGCAAGAAGCAGACTATGCGGATGAAGTAGCGTAAACCCAATATTGCAAATTCCATTCTATCATTGGTTCTCTCACCGGACCCAATCATCCATGCAAAACACGATCGTCCATTCCATCAGCCATGATGTCTCTTGCGCCGCAGATCCGGCGGATCTGCCACGCCTGGATATCAACCACCTCGAACTCGATATCATACGTGATCCAGCAGCCATTGAAGCAGAATGGCAGACACTTGCGCATCTGCCTCACAACTCACTTTGCCAATGCCCCGCATGGTGTCTTGACTGGTGGGCGGCTCATGGAAAAGCCCCGCTCCTGGTTCGCGGTCGACTGGATGGTCGCACCGTGATGATCGTTCCATTGATGTCTTCACGGTGCTTCGGATTGAGGATCGCCAGCTTTCCAGGCGGGCGCTTCAACAATCTCAATACAGGCCTGTTCGACGGCGCATTTCCAAACCTCAACACGGACGAACGGGCAATGCTGTTCAACAAGATGGCGCAGAGCCTGAACGGCCTGATCGACCTTCTTTTGCTCGATACAGTCCCCAAAAGCTTTGCCGGCAGGGACAACCCGCTTCACGGGCTCGGCTCAGTCGAGCACCAGGATCGTTCATACCAGCTCCCACTACTGGCCGACATGGAACAAACGCTGCGTCAGTTGAACGCGAAGACGCGCAGAAAGAAATATCGCAACCAGTATCGCAGACTGGAGGCTGCCGGCGGCTTCGAGCATATTTGCCCACACGATGCTGCGGGCCAGCATGATC
>JAEWDP010000136.1 GCA_023390055.1 Pseudomonadota bacterium
ACCTCGGGCCTCGATCCCGTCCCCGTTCTTCTTCGCGACAGCCAGCATTGGTGGGCACCATGGCGCTACTGGACAAAGGCTCGCAACAGGGCAGGTGGCGCAGACGCCGGCTGACCGAAATGGCGCGCTGATCCCTCGAGAGTGTCGGCGTTCGCCTCAGCCGGCGAAGCCCCAAAAGTGCAAGCGTAAGCGTCGAGGACGGTCGAACGACCTGGCAAGAACAAGCATTGGTCAAATGCGAGAACCCTGATGGTCGCGTCAGTTGTCTTTACTCTGCCGGTAAAAGGCTTTATCTCGCTGTCGACTTGGCAAGTCGCCAGGTTTCGACCGTAATCGACCACCCGCATTCGTTGGCGGGACTGGCCCAGGAGAATATGATGCCTCAGTCTGTTTCCCTTACATTCCCCGATGGTTCCAACCGCGCATTCGATGCCACCACGACTGGCCGCGATGTTGCCGAATCAATCTCGAAATCGCTTGCAAAGAAGGCCGTTGCCGTGGCCATCGATGGTGAACTGCGTGATCTGTCCGATCCCGTCACCAGCGGCAAAATCGAGATCGTGACACGGACCGACCCGCGTGCGCTCGAGCTGATCCGGCACGATGCTGCCCATGTGATGGCCGAGGCCGTGCAGGAGCTCTGGCCGTCCACCCAGGTGACAATCGGACCGGTGATCGAAAACGGGTTCTATTACGATTTCGCGCGCGACACGCCGTTCACGCCTGAGGATCTGCCAAAGATCGAGGCCAAGATGAAGGAGATCATCGCGCGCAACAATCCGTTTACCAAGCAGGTCTGGGCGCGCAACAAGGCAAAAGATGTCTTTGCGGCCAGGGGCGAGGCCTACAAGGTAGAGCTTGTCGACGCAATTCCCGAAGACCAGGATGTGAAGATCTACCATCAGGGTGACTGGTTCGATCTGTGCCGCGGACCGCATATGGCCTCCACGGGCCAGATCGGCACGGCCTTCAAGTTGATGAAGGTTGCCGGCGCCTACTGGCGTGGTGATTCGAAAAATCCGATGCTGACACGGATCTACGGCACGGCCTGGACAACCCAGGAACAACTGGACCAGTATCTCCATGTTCTGGCCGAGGCCGAAAAGCGCGACCATCGCAAGCTGGGCCGCGAGATGGATCTCTACCATTTCCAGGAGGAAGGACCGGGCGTCGTCTTCTGGCATGGCAAGGGCTGGCGCATGTTCCAGACGCTGACGGCCTATATGCGACGCAGGCTGTCGGGCACCTATGAAGAGGTCAATGCGCCACAGGTGCTTGATACCTCGCTTTGGGAAACCTCTGGCCATTGGGGGTGGTACCAGGAAAACATGTTTGCGGTGAAGTCGGCCCATGCCCTGACCAATCCGGATGACCCGGAAGCCGATGACCGCGTCTTTGCATTGAAGCCCATGAACTGCCCCGGGCACGTACAGATCTTCAAGCATGGTCTGAAGTCTTACCGGGAACTGCCGATCCGCCTTGCGGAATTCGGTCTCGTGCATCGCTATGAGCCGTCTGGTGCATTACATGGTCTCATGCGTGTACGGGGCTTCACGCAAGACGATGCCCACGTTTTTTGCACGGATGAGCAGATGGCTGCCGAGTGCCTGCGCATCAACGATCTGATCCTGTCGGTCTACAAGGATTTCGGTTTCGATCAGATCACGATCAAGCTGTCCACCCGTCCTGAAAAGCGTGTCGGCAACGATGCATTGTGGGATCGGGCAGAAAGCGTGATGATGGATGTCTTGAAGACGATCCAGGCGCAGTCCAACGACATCACGACGGATATCCTTCCCGGAGAAGGCGCCTTTTACGGCCCGAAGTTCGAATATACCCTGAAGGATGCCATCGGCCGCGAGTGGCAGTGTGGCACGACGCAGGTTGACTTCAATCTGCCGGAAAGGTTCGGGGCCTTCTATATCGATCAGAACTCCGAAAAGCAGCAGCCGGTGATGATCCATCGGGCGATCTGTGGTTCGATGGAACGCTTCCTTGGCATCCTGATCGAGAACTTTGCGGGCCATATGCCGCTGTGGTTTGCGCCGGTACAGGTCGTCGTGGCAACGATCACCTCGGATGCGGATGATTACGGTCGTGAGGTTGCCGAGGCGTTGCGCGACGCTGGTCTCATGGTGGAAACGGACTTCCGCAATGAAAAGATCAATTACAAGATCCGCGAGCATTCCGTCACCAAGGTGCCGGTCATAATCGTCTGCGGCAAGAAGGAGGCGGAGGAACGGTCCGTCAATATACGCCGACTTGGCTCGCAGGCGCAGACACCGATGGCCCTTGATGCGGCGATTGACGCATTGTCGCTGGAAGCAACACCACCGGATCTCCTGCGCAAGGCCAAAGCAAGAATGGCCGCGGACTGAACAGGCAATGCCCGCCTGACCGGCGACAGGCGGGCATTGTGATCAAAGGATTTTTCTCAGTCGCGAAGTTCTGCGTTGTGCAGCACGCCGACCTCGGATGACTGCTCCTGCATCAGCACTTCGACATCCCTGTTTTCTCCAGCCTTGATGCTGAAGGCACGCTGATAGATCCGGTCCTTGTTGCGTGCGACGGCGAGGTAATCGCCCTCGGCAAGCACCATTGTCGAAAACGCACTGACGCTTTCGCTCACAATGTCTCCTGCGGCTGTGAGCACGGACCATGCCGTATCTGCAATGGCTTCGCCGCCAGCCTGTGACACGAGTTTCAATGTGATTTCAGCTGCGCGATGTTGCAGCGTTGCCTCGATGAGCTTTCCGGCTTCCACCTGAATATCGGCGCGCACGACTGCGTTGATGCCACCATATTCCGACACGACATGATAGGTGCCGGCGTTCAGTCTGACGATGATGTCGGGCCTCACATCGGCAACGACCAGCCCGCGCTCGCCGTCTTCCTGGACCTCGGCGGAGTAGATCGAGAAATTGAGCTTGTTGGGCGGGATCGGAACGTCCGAACCTGAGACGGCATCGAGGACTACGCCGCCTGCATCAAGGATCAGCACCTGCTTTTCGACGTCGCCTTCGGCAGGCACCGTCAATTTCTTGGTAGCGCCGGCCCGGCCAAAGGCAACATTCACGAAATAGTCGCCCGGCATCAACTGGAACGCCGCAGCACCGCCTTCGGAACTGGCAAGAAGTGGCAGTTTGCCATCGTCGCCGGATATGAGCCCGAAAACGCGCCAGGTCAGGCCTTCATCCATGGGTTCGTCATCAGCTGTCAACTTGGCTTCGAGAATGACATCCTTGCTCGCAATGCCCGCAGTATCCGTGCCTGTTGATGAAAAAGCATTCAGCTTTGGCATCTTGGCGGTGCTGTTGAGCTGCTTGAAGGACTGGAAGGCATCCTGCGCATGGATGCCGGAAACCGGCATCAAGGCCATGGCACCTGCAATGGCATAGCGGAACGCAACGGAAATGCCTGTCATGTCTCGTGAACCGGTTGACTCTTAAAAATCGAAGGCTCACTTGAAGACCAAGCACAAGGCAATTTCAAGACCTTGACGACAAACCTCCCCATCAAGGATGAGCAAAGCATGCAAAACGAGTTCAAACTTGTCGATTATCTGAGAGAAAGGCGTTCAACGCCCGTTGCCCAGATCAATGAACCTGGTCCTTCACAAGAGGAACTGGAAGCGATTCTCACATTTGCATCGCGGGTTCCAGATCATGGGAAACTGGCGCCATGGCGGTTCATTGTGTACCGCGGCGAAGTACGCAGGTCACTCGGACTGGCTTTTGCCGATCTCGCCCAGAAGAACGCAGATACGCTGGGAGAAGAAGCAAGGGAAGCGGAATTGAAGCGCTTCCTGCGTGCCCCTCTGGTCGTGGCCGTCGTCAGTACCGCTGCACCGCATGCAAAGATCCCTGAATGGGAACAGGTACTTTCCGCTGGTGCGCTGTGCCACAACATGATCCTCGCCGCCAATGCACATGGATTTGTTGCAAACTGGCGGACCGAATGGATTGCCTATGACGGCGATGCCCTTGAGGTGCTGGGGGTAAGAGCAGACGAAAAGGTTGCCGGTTTCATTCACGTCGGATCAAGCACGTTTCCTGTTCCTGAACGGGTCCGGCCGGATCTGAAGACCATCGTGACCTATGCGGGAGAGGGTGGCGCATGATGTTTTACAGGACCGATACGAATGTGCACGGACTTGCACACGATCCCTTCAAGGCGCTCGTTGCGCCTCGACCAATCGGATGGATCGGTACGAAGGGCAGGGATGGTTCGATCAACCTGTCTCCCTATTCCTTTTTCAACATCGTGTCGGACACTCCGAAAATCGTCATGTTCTCGTCGAGCGGACGCAAGGACAGTCTGCGAAATGCCGAAGAAACAGGTGTCTTCACCGCGAGCCTTGCCAGTCGCAATCTGGCTGAAAAGGTCAACGCTTCTTCCGTTGCTGTTGGCTACGGTATCAATGAATTCCCGATCGCCGGGCTTGAGCCCGAAAATGGCAGGCTCGTGGATGCCCCTTATGTGAGGGAAGCCTTCGCCGCGCTGGAATGCCGGCTGACAGAAGTCATCCAGCCGTTGACGCTGAAAGGCGAACGCGCCCAGTCCTACATGGTTTTTGGTGAAGTCGTGGGGATCCATATCGATGAGTCCGTCATCCGTGAAGGCCGCATCGACATGGCAAGTCTTCGTCCTATTGCCCGCATGGGATATCGCGACTACTGCGACGGCGGTGCCGATGTCTTCCAGATGACGCGGCCGGCCACCCCGTAACATGCAAACATTGATGTTCCGACGGTTCACCTTTCATGGTGAACCGTTCGTAAAGATTTCAAGACTACCTTAAGCGTAATTAAGAGCCTGCAGGGCGGGCTCATTCTTCGGCTGGGGTTCATGGTGGTCATTGAAACATTTCTTCGCTGGCTTGATGGGGCAGGTGTCAGCGATCGGGCGCGGGCCGCGAACGCACTTGGCCGCGCCTTTCTTGGTTGCAGGTTCGACAGTCAGCAGAGCCGGGCGGCCCACCTTGCCATGTCACATCTGCTTGATGATCCATCGCCCCGTGTCCGTCTGGCTCTGGCGCAGGCTCTCGCATCGTCCGTCGACGCGCCGCGCAGTCTTGTCATGGCCCTGGCAGAAGATCAGCCGGAAATCGCATGCACCATCATCGCACAATCTCCGGTTTTGAGCGATGAGGATCTCGTCGATCTGGTCGGAAGAGGCAATGCCATGACACGGGCAATCGTCGCAACACGCACAAACCTTGCGAAGATAGTGGCCGCAGCCCTGGCCGAGGTCGGTGGGCTTTGTGAAGTCACGCTGCTGCTTGAAAATGCGTCTGTCGCTTCCTCGCGAACATGGCTGATGCGTGTTGCAAGCCGTTTTGGCCATGATGCAGATATCCGCCGGCTTCTCCTTCAGCGCCAGGATCTGCCGGCCGAGGCACGCCAGGATCTGGCGGCGAAGGTTGCGCAATCGTTAGTCGGTTCGGATCTGGTCAGGTCGGTTCTCACCGGCTCGAGACTGGAGCGCCTGTCCGGCGAGGCCATAGAAGCTGCGGCAGTACAGATCGCCGGTAGTGTCCGGCTGGCTGAACTGCCATCTTTTGTCGAACATATGCGGGTGAGCGGGCAGTTGACGCCGGCGCTGCTCATCCATGCGCTCTGCTCGGGAAAAGCGGAGTTCTTTGTGGCTGCGATCGCAAACCTGTCGGGTCTTGACGACAACCGCGTAAGGTCGTTGCTTGCAAACGCAAGACTGCATGCCTTGAGGGCTCTGTTTGAGGCATCCGGACTGGTCAGAGAGATCGCAATGGTGTTTGTCGATGCAACGATGTTGTGGCGCAATGCCGGTATGGACGAGACACCGGAAAGCATTTGCGAGCAGCTGGTTCTGATCAGTCGGGCAAAGGGTGATCAATCATCCACCGTCACACGGCTTGTTGACATGGTGGAGCGGCTGCAACATGGCCAGACGCGCCAGGCTGCCCGTTCCTATGCCGAGCGCCTCGCCCTTGCGGCATGAGTGATTAACGGTTCGTGCGCCTTAAAAGCCATCATTTCCTGTCCGATCATCTTCAACCGGATAGCGGCTGAGTAGCGGTCGCAGGGCTTTGCCGGTCGCCGGCGCACCGCGGCCGTGACAAGGATGGGGCGGTTTTCCGGTGCCGGTGCCGGATTGCGCGCCGAGCGATGTGCCTTATGGAGATGATGCGGTCCTGGAGGTTTGCGAACCGAAATCGTCCTCTTCGGTTGGAGGTCCGGCTGCTTCGATGTCGAGTGGCTCCACGAGCTTGATTTCGCGGATCCACTCGCGCCAGATCGAAACGATCAGCGCCATCAAGACCGGGCCAATGAATAGCCCGAGGAAACCCATGGTCTTCACACCACCGACGAGGCCGAAGAATGTGGGAAGAAATGGCAGTTTGATCGGGCCGCCAACAAGGCGTGGCCGAATGGTCTTGTCGACGATGAACAGTTCCAGAGACCCCCACATGAGGAGACCCGCACCGGCGACATAGGAACCGCTTGCAACGAGATAGATGGAGACCAGCGTAAATGACAGGGGAGCCCCACCTGGAATGAGGGCCATGATACCCGTAAGCACACCAAGGGTGACGGGGGAGGGAACACCAGCGACCCAGTAGGCGATACCGAGGACGATGCCTTCTCCGATCGCAATCAGTGTCATGCCCGTGACCGTCGAACTGATGGTTGCAGGAACAACCCGGGAAATCCGCTCCCAGCGGGTTGGCAAGATACGTTCGCCGAGAAGATCGATCTGACGGCTGAATGAAGTCCCGTCGCGATAGACGAAGAAGAGGGCAATCAGCATGAACAGAAGCGTCAGAACCAGGTGAAAGACGCCATCGCCGGCAGCGATCACCGCCCGGTAGATATTGCCGATATTGGCACCGCTGACGATCTGGATGAGTTTGCCCACGGCCCCCGGCGCTCCCACGCGCAGATCCCATTGCTGGGTAAGCCACTCGCCGACGACCGGCAGGGCTGCAATCCAGTCAGGAACCGGTGCACCCTCGCGATTGACCTCAAGGACCCAGACAATCCAGTCACGGACCTCTCCGATCGTGTAGGAGATGGCAATCCCGATAGGCACGATCAGGAAGATCAGGATGAAGATGATGGCAAATGTCGCGCCGATTGTCGTGTTGCCACCGATGTGATCGAGAAGCTTTCGATAAAGTGGCCAGCTTGCAAAACCGATGACCAGGGCTGCAAGGACGGGGACAAGGAAGCCGTGAAAGAAGTAGATGCCGGCGATGACGATCAGGACCAGCAGCCAGCGCGCTGCCGATATCGGCGGTATGAGTGCGGTTCGGCTTGGTGCCACCGGTCCAAGCCAGCGTGGACCATTCTGCAATTTGGTCGATCTACTCACCGTTGTTCATACTCCTTCGCGGGGGTCCAGCATATGAACCCATAGCCATCATGGCACAAGATGTATCACAGGCCGTTAAAGGCCTGTTCGCGCCAACTGTCGTGCACCGACCTTGAACGACCCAACACCGACGGGGCATAGATGATCCCGGTTTATGTCGAATTGAAGTGTAGCGGGACGGTCCGCGTGGCAATCGAATGCTGGGAGATGACCCGCTCGCCGTTGAAACCTCGCCTGTCGTAGCGGTTAAGGGCGCGAAGCGCAAACCTTTCCAAAGGACGCGACTTGCGGCAAAGATGAAGCCCCCCTTGCAGGTTGCGTGCACTTATAGACACCCATCCGCGAGAGATGCATTGTGCCGCGCATGTCGCCTCGACCTCAAATATCCAGATTATCTGCAAATGCCGCACGTTCCTGGATGAAACGGAACCTGGCTTCAGGTCGGGTCCCCATCAGATTGTCGACAGCCTGACGCGTACCTTCGAAATCGACTTCATCGATTTCAACGCGAAGAAGCGTGCGTTTGGCAGGATCCATTGTCGTTTCCTTCAGCTGTGCCGGCAGCATTTCGCCAAGCCCCTTGAAACGGCCAACCTCGACCTTCTTGCCCTTGAACATGGTTTCCATCAACTCCGCCCGATGGGCATCGTCACGTGCATAGACGGTTTTGCCGCCCTGGCGCAGCACATAAAGAGGCGGAACCGCCAGGTAGAGGTGATTGCCACGGATGAGTTCAGGCATTTCCTGGTAGAAGAACGTGATGAGCAGTGATGCAATATGGGCGCCATCAACGTCGGCATCCGTCATGATGATGATGCGCTCGTAACGCAGGTCTTCTTCGCGGTATTTTGTTCTGGTGCCGCATCCCAGAGCCTGAATGAGATCGGCGATCTGCTGGTTTGCCGAAAGCTTTTCGCGGCTTGCGGAACCGACATTGAGGATCTTGCCCCGCAGCGGCAAAATGGCCTGATTGGCTCTGTTGCGGCCCTGTTTTGCGGAGCCTCCGGCCGAATCGCCCTCGACGATGAAGAGCTCTGCGCCTTCTGCCGTATTCTGGGAGCAGTCGGCCAGCTTGCCGGGAAGACGCAGCTTTCGAACGGCAGTCTTGCGATTGACCTCCTTTTCCTTGCGACGGCGCAGCCTTTCCTCGGCACGCTCGATCACCCAGTCGAGAAGCTTGGCGGCTTCGGCCGGGTTGCCCGCAAGATAGTGGTCGAAGGGGTCGCGAAGCGCATTTTCGACGATGCGCTGTGCTTCGACGGTGGCGAGCCTGTCCTTGGTCTGCCCGACAAATTCCGGCTCTCGGATAAATACGGAGAGCATGCCGACGGCGGAGATCATCACGTCGTCGGTGCTTATGTGGGCGGCGCGCTTGTTCTGGGTCAGTTCGGCATAGTTCTTGAGGCCTTTCGTGAGCGCGATGCGCAGGCCTGCTTCATGGGTGCCACCTTCCGGTGTCGGAATTGTATTGCAGTAGGAATGGAGTTGCGGATCGCCGCCATACCATGTGACCGCCCATTCCAGCGCACCGTGTCCGCCGGTCTTTTCGGTTCGTCCGGAAAAAATCTCGCGGGTGACGGTAAAATCCTTGCCAAGCGTTGCCGCCAGGTAATCCTTCAGCCCGCCTGGAAAGTGGAAGACGGCCTTTTCGGGCGTATCGGCGTCCGCCGACACGATGCCGGGATCGCATGACCAGCGGATTTCGACACCACCGAAGAGATACGCCTTCGATCGCGCCATGCGAAAAAGGCGTCCGGCGTCAAAGCGGACATTGTCCCCGAAGATCTGAGGATCCGGATGGAAGCGAACGCGGGTCCCCCGACGATTGTGGACGCCGCCGAGATCTTCCAGGCCCCCGACCGGAAGCCCACGAGAGAAACGCTGGCGATAGAGCTTGCGATTACGGGCCACTTCGACTTCAAGAACATCCGACAGGGCATTGACGACGGACACACCGACGCCGTGGAGGCCGCCCGAGGTCTCGTAGGCCTTGCCGTCGAACTTGCCGCCCGCGTGCAGCTTCGTCATGATGACTTCAAGCGTTGACTTGCCCGGCACCTGGGGGTGATTTTCAACCGGAATGCCACGGCCATTGTCGCTGACGGTCAGGAAACCTTCGCTATCGAGATGGACCTCGATGAAGTCGGCGTGGCCGGCAACGGCTTCGTCCATGGAGTTGTCGATGACTTCGGCAAACAGATGATGAAGGGCCTTTTCGTCTGTGCCGCCGATATACATGCCGGGTCGCATGCGCACGGGCTCCAGGCCTTCCAGAACCCTGATCGATGATGCCCCGTAGTCGTCGCCGGGAGCCGTCGACTTTGCCTGTGATGGCGCAACTGCGCCACTCGTTTTCAACGTGCGTGTTGTGGCGGTCGGCGCTGTCTCCACAGGCTTGGCAAAAGGAATATCTGCAAAAAGGTCGTTATTGTCATCCATCGGGTCAGTCGGTACTACCTGTCGAGGGGCTGAAGAAGAGGTCATACCCGTCTCATGATGTTTCGAATCACCGGCAATACTGCCAGAAAGCAGGCATTTTCGCGATGCCGCACCGAAATGGTGCACAAGGAGCAATGCTGTGCGTGGCCGGGGATAGCAAGGTGGAGGTCCCTGTTGAAGCCGACACGGGCGCCCGTGTCCACAACCAATTTCATCCTGATCACAGTTTTTTTCGCCATGGTTGCAGTCCCGCAGGTCAACCAGGCGCATGGTCAAGATGCGCCGATCGGGCCCTACAAGGATCGGCTGTTTGAAAATACCTCGGTATTGAAGCGAATTGATGACGGTGATTTCGAGGTCATCGACTACCAGGAGATGCGTGACATCAATGGCCGTGACAAGATCCCTGAGCGCCGTGTGAAGTCCCGCTACGTCTCGACCGGCGTGAAACGTCATCAGGTCGATGAAACACTGGCGATCGCCAATCATCGGCTCGAGGTTACGCGCGTCGGGCCTGAGCGTCGCTCGGCGTTCACGGTCATTTTCATCCATGGCAGAGGCGGCGATCGTCGCCTCGGTGTCAATGACTTCAGTTTCGGTGGCAATTTCAATCGCCTCAAGAACCTGATCGTCGATAATGGCGGGACCTATTACAGCCCAAGTGTCACGACATTCGATGATGCTGGCGCCGCCGACATCGCCGCGCTGATCAGTCACACCTTCAAGAACTCCGGCGGCAGGCCTGTCATCCTGGCATGCGCCTCCATGGGCGGGATCATCTGCGCAAGGGTCAGCCGGCAGGCAGACGCGGTGCAAAAACTTGCGGGGATGGTGATCCTGGGAGGTCCGCCGGATGCCGGATATCCCTCGACACCCGCCGCACGCGACCGGCTGCCGCTTTACCTGTCGCATGGCAGCGGCGATGGCGTATACAAGGTGGCTGATCAGATCGCGGTCTACAGGCATCTGCACGATGCTGGCTACCCTGTCAAAATGAGCGTCTTCAATACGGGCAGCCACGGAACGCCGATCCGCATGACGGACTGGCGCAAGGTCTTGAACTTCCTGTTGACGGCCGACTGATGTGTGATGCCCGACGCTTTTTTTATGGCTTTTCAGTGCAATGCAACTAAAACCACCCGAGACAATGCGGGCTTTGAATGTCCGCTCAATGGGAGTTTGACCGATGACGCCTGATGTTAGACCGCTGGTGGCGGGCAACTGGAAGATGAACGGGACCCGTGATGCCCTTGATCAGATCAAGGCTATCGGGGAGGGGGTCGGGACCGCTCTGTCGGATCGGGTCGACACCGTCATTTGTCCACCGGCAACGCTGCTTTATGTCGCAACCGCACTTTCTACCGACAGCCCGTTGATGATCGGTGCGCAGGATTGCCACGAAAATGCCTCCGGTGCGCATACCGGCGACATCTCCGCTCAGATGATCGCAGACTGCTTCGGGACCTACGTCATCGTCGGACACTCCGAACGACGCACCGACCATGCGGAAACGGATGAAAAGGTTCGCGCAAAGGCTGCGGCTGCCTATGACGCTGATCTGACCGCAATCATCTGCATTGGTGAAACGGCCGCCGAGCGCAGGGATGGCCTGACGCTCGAGGTCTTGAAACGGCAGCTGGCCGGGTCGGTTCCCGATGCTGCGACCTCGAAAAACACCGTAATCGCCTACGAACCCGTGTGGGCAATAGGATCCGGCCTGACACCGACCACTGGCGATGTCGAGGCCGCCCATGCGTTCATGCGCGAGACGCTTTTAGCCCGCTTTGGCGCACAGGCCGGCAAGATGCGTATTCTGTATGGCGGCTCTGTCAAACCCACCAATGCGAAGGAATTGATGGCCGTTGCGAACGTCGATGGCGCATTAATCGGTGGCGCAAGCTTGAAAGCCACCGATTTTCTTGCCATCTACCGGGTCTATGAAGAACTGATGGCGTAAACCTTGCCGCAAGGGCTTGGAATGCGCGACAGCCTCATGTAAAGAGCCGCCATTCTTTCCATTATTGCCGTCTGCTGAGGGCAGGGATCTTTTGCCATGCAAACCGTTTTGATTGTTATCCACCTCATGATCGTGCTCGCGCTTGTCGGCGTCGTGCTGATCCAGCGCTCTGAAGGCGGCGGGCTTGGTATCGGCGGTGGTTCCGGCTTCATGTCGGCGCGCGGGACAGCCAATGCGCTGACGCGGACCACGGCCATTCTGGCGGCACTGTTTTTCGCCACGTCACTGACGCTTGGCGTGCTTGCCCGCTACGAATCGCGTCCCTCCGACATCCTTGACCGGATCCCGGCGACACAGGGAAGCGGCAGCGGTATTCTCGATTCGCTAGGGCCGGCACCGACGCAGGACGCGCCTGCCGACACAGGCGTGCCGACAGGGGCTGAAAGCCAGGCTCCAGCCTCTGAGCCTGTTCCTGAGGCTCCTGCTGCACCTGCCAATGCGTCTGGTGTTCCGACCGGTCAGTAAGGCGGTCTTCGCAACATTTTCCGGCAGACCTTGAGTCTGCCGGTTTTCTTTTGTCCAGATTCCGTGGACGACCTTCACCAAGGTGAATATTAGGGCTGGCGGAATCACTTATGAAAAGGTATCCGGTGGTTCCCATGGCGCGATATGTATTCATCACAGGCGGCGTGGTTTCTTCTCTCGGAAAAGGAATTGCAGCGGCCGCACTCGGAGCGTTGTTGCAGGCCCGCGGTTACAGGGTCCGCCTTCGCAAGCTTGATCCCTATCTGAACGTTGATCCCGGCACGATGAGCCCGACGCAGCACGGCGAGGTCTTCGTGACCGACGATGGTGCGGAGACCGATCTCGATCTTGGCCATTATGAGCGCTTCACTAGTCGCTCTGCCACGAAGACCGACAACATCACCACCGGCCGGATCTACAAGAACATCATCGACAAGGAGCGGCGTGGTGACTATCTCGGGGCAACCGTGCAGGTCATTCCCCACGTTACCAACGAGATCAAGGACTTCGTTGTTGAAGGCAATGACGAGTTCGACTTCGTCATCTGCGAGATCGGCGGAACCGTTGGCGATATCGAGGCCATGCCGTTTGTCGAAGCCATCCGCCAGCTCGGCAATGAATTGCCACGCGGCAGCGCGGTCTATCTGCATCTGACGCTGATGCCGTACATTCCGGCAGCCGGTGAACTGAAAACCAAGCCGACGCAGCATTCCGTCAAGGAACTTCAGGCGCTCGGTATTGCACCGGATATCCTCCTGGTGCGCTCCGATCGGGAGATCCCCGAAGCAGAACGTCGCAAGCTTTCGCTGTTTTGCAATGTTCGTCACTCGGCCGTCATCCAGGCACTCGATGTCGCAAACATTTATGATGTGCCGATGGCCTACCACAAGGAAGGCCTCGACAATGAGGTGTTGGCAGCATTCGGTATCGAGCCTGCGCCCAAGCCGCGTCTCGAGCAGTGGGAAGAGGTCTGCAATCGCATCCATACACCGGAAGGCGAAGTGACAATCGCCATTGTCGGCAAGTATACCGGGCTGAAGGACGCTTACAAATCACTGATCGAGGCCTTGCATCACGGGGGCATCGCCAATCAGGTCAAGGTGAACCTTGAATGGATAGAATCGGAAGTCTTCGAAAAAGAGGATGCGGCTCCCTATCTGGAAAAGGTTCATGGCATTCTGGTTCCCGGTGGTTTCGGGGAACGGGGTGCCGAGGGCAAGATCAATGCCGCCCGCTTTGCGCGTGAGCGCAAGGTTCCATATTTCGGCATATGTTTCGGCATGCAGATGGCCGTGCTTGAGGCTGCGCGCAACCTGGCGGGCATTGACAAGGCGTCGTCTACGGAATTTGGGCCTGCAAGCGAGCCTGTCGTTGGCCTGATGACGGAATGGGTAAAGGGTAACGAGCTCGAAAAACGTTCGTTGGCCGGCGATCTGGGTGGGACGATGCGTCTTGGCGCCTACAAGGCGACACTGAAGGAGGGAACCAAGATTGCGGATATCTACGGAACAACCGATATCTCCGAGCGCCATCGCCATCGCTACGAGGTCAACATCTCCTACAAGGATCAATTGGAAGATTGCGGTCTGGTATTTTCCGGAATGTCGCCGGATGGCGTGTTGCCGGAAACGATCGAATATGCGGACCATCCGTGGTTCATCGGCGTTCAGTACCATCCGGAACTGAAGAGCCGACCGCTTGACCCCCATCCTTTGTTTGCAAGCTTCATCGAAGCCGCACTGGAGCAGAGCCGCCTGGTCTGACATTTGCCGGCATGACGCCCAAGGACTTGCTCGCAACGACGGGGGGCGATGCGAACAAAAGGCAACTGATCGCGTGGTGGACGTAGTGATTGTTCTTTAGCCGTTGGTTACAGCGGCAGAGCCGGTGTCATCAGGCATCGCCAGAAGGATCAAAGCGCGGATGGAAGAGTGTTCAGCATGTGCTGCATTAGGATATTGTGATATATAGCTGATACAACAACACAATTAATGAGCAAACGCCAAGCTTGTCAGTCATATCGACAATGGGCGCAACAGAAGAATGGGGCACGGTGCGCCTGCCGGTAGAAGCGGCGCATGTGGCTTGCGGATGATGAGGGCATCGGATGTCGCAAAGACCTTCATCATTGACGAATCCTGCTTCTGGTGGGCCTGTGCGACCAGATTGCCCTCTTGGTCGCGGCTGAGGCGCGCCCGCAGGAAGTCCTGACGATGGTTGTTGGCAGCAATGTCGGCGGCCGTGATCGCCTGCGAACCGCGTTTGCGCTCTGGCAATCTTGCCAGGCGACGAAGCAGGGGTTCCAGAAAGAGAAGACCACACACGAGGCTTGCGACCGGGTTGCCAGGCAATCCAAGCACCTGCATGTCGTCGAATGCACCAACCATCAACGGTTTTCCAGGTCGCATTGCGATACGCCAGAAATCGAGTTTCATACCGACGCCCTTAAGCGTCGCCTGTACGAGATCATGGTCGCCGACGGACGCCCCGCCGAGCGTGACCAGGACATCTGCGCCTTGCCTTCGCGCAGTGTCGACCGCCTCCGCAATGCGTTCGCGCCGATCTGGCACGATGCCAAGGTCGAGGACCTCACCACCATTGTCCTTTATCAGGGCACTTATCCCGTAGGGGTTGGACGCGATGATCTGACCGTTTGACGGACTGTCCCCCGGCAAGCGCAGCTCATCACCCGTTGCAAGAAGTGCGACCTTCGGGCGCCGGTAGACCGTCAGGAGGGGATGGTTCATCGCGGCCGCGACTGTCAGATGCGAAAAGTCAAGACATGTGTCGGCAGCAAGCACGGTCTCGCCATCGGTGAAGTCCTGGCCCAGTGGCCGGACATGACGTCCCTTGACAGCGGCAATTTTCATGGAGATCCGTTGGTCTCCATCCGCTAAGACATCTTCCTGCATGATGACGGTGTCGGCGTTTTGCGGGACGGGTGCTCCTGTGAAGATCCGTACGGCCTCGCCGACCCCGACAGAACCCGCGAATGGATGACCGGCGGCGGCAGTACCGATGACCGAAAGCTCGGTACCGACCCTCGTCGCATCGCTGGCCCGCAATGCATAGCCATCCATGGCCGACGCCACGAAAGGTGGCTGGGTCAGACGTGCGACCAGATCGGCTGCAAGGACACGGCCATTGGCGTCACAAAGCGCTACCGTTTCCCTCTGACTGATCGGCTCAACGTGCTCAAGGAGCCTGGCTTTTGCTTCTTCCAGAGGCAGGAGCGCCATCATCAATCGTCTCCACGGCGATAGGTCCCGGACTTTCCTCCAGTCTTCACGACAAGCTGGATACCACCGATTTCCATGCCCTTGTCGACAGCCTTTGCCATGTCGTAGATGGTCAGGCAGGCAATCGAAACGGCTGTCAGGGCCTCCATCTCGACGCCGGTCTTGCCGCGCAGCTTGACCGTGGCGCTCACCCGCAGCCCCGCAAGAGCAATGTCTTCTGTGATCTCGACCGTGACCTTCGACAGCATCAATGGGTGGCAAAGCGGAATAAGATCCGACGTCTTCTTGGCAGCCATGATGCCGGCAAGTCGTGCCGTGCCGATCACATCACCTTTCTTGGCGTTGCCTTCACGAATGAGTGCCAGGGTCTGTGGCAACATGCGGACATGACCTTCGGCTGTCGCCATGCGTTCAGTGTCGGGTTTTTCATCCACATCGACCATGTGTGCCTCTCCTGAAGCACTGATGTGGGAAAGAATGGGCTCCCGTGTCATTGGGCGATTTCCGCGTCTGCACCGTGCAACAGGTTCCGGGTTGCCCTGGCAACATCGTCCTGCCGCATCAGGCTTTCGCCGACAAGGAAGGTATTGATGCCGGATTTTTGAAGGCGCAGGCAGTCGTCATTTGTGAAAATGCCGCTTTCACCGACAATCAGCCGGTCGTCTGGAACCATCGCCGACAGTGTTTCCGATGTCTTGAGATTGACCTCAAAGGTCCGCAGATTGCGGTTGTTGATGCCGATCAGCGGTGACGTCAGCAAAAGGGCCCGCTCGGTCTCTTCACGATCATGCACCTCCACGAGGACGTCCATTCCAAGCTCGAATGCTTCGGCTTCAAGCATTTTCGCCTCGTCCGTCGAAAGCGATGCCATGATCAGCAGGATGCAATCGGCACCCCATGCGCGGGCTTCGTGCACCTGATAGCGATCGAACATGAAATCCTTGCGCAGTGCCGGAAGGCTACACGCATTTCGGGCATCGGTCAGGAATTGCGGAGCGCCCTGGAAGCTTGGAGTGTCTGTCAGAACCGACAGACATGCTGCACCGCCTTGCTCATACGCCTTTGCCAGGGCCGCGGGTGCAAAATCGGTCCTGATCAACCCCTTCGACGGACTGGCTTTCTTGATTTCGGCAATAAGTCCGAAACCACCTGCGGTGCGGCGCGCCTGAAGGGCCTTGTAAAAGCCGCGCGGCGGGGTCTGCTCGCCAGCCATTGCCTTCAGTTCCCTTACCGGCGTGCGTACCTTTGCAGCTTCGATTTCATCGCGCTTGTAGGCTTCGATCTTCTTCAGGATATCCGTCATCTGGCCCGACCTCAGTCCACGTCGTTGGAAACCGCAACCAGGCGGTCAAGTGCTGCGGCTGCCTCACCGTGATCAAGTGCGTGTGTCGCCACCTGCATGCCTTCCATGATGTCGCCAACCTTGCCGGCAACCACAAGGGCGGCGGCCGCATTGCAAAGTGAAATGTCGCGGTAGGCGTTCTTTGCACCCCCAAGGACGGCACGCAATGCAGCAGCATTGACGGTTCCATCTCCTCCCTTCAGCGCCGCAAGGGTTGCCGGCTGGACGCCGAAATCGGCTGGGGTGAGTTCGAAACTGCGAATATTGCCGTCTTCCAGTGCAACGACATTTGTCGTTCCGGTCGTTGTGATCTCGTCCATGCCATCGCCATAGACCACCCACACGTGTTGCGAACCGAGATCGCGCAGGACCTCCGCGATCGGCATCAGCCAGCGTGGCGAGAACACACCAAGGAGTTGTCGCCTCGCACCTGCTGGATTGGAAAGAGGTCCGAGGATGTTGAAGATGGTCCGTGTTCCAAGCTCAACGCGACTTGGACCGACATGACGCATGGCGGAATGATGCATGGAGGCAAACATGAAGCCGATACCGGCTTCGGCAATGCAGCGCCCGATCAGGTCAGCATTGATTTCCAGGTCGACACCAAGGGCCGACAATGCATCGGCCGCACCGGATTTCGAGCTGAGGGCGCGATTGCCGTGCTTGGCAACCGGGACACCACAGCCTGCAACAATGAGCGAGGCGAGCGTGGAGATATTGTATGTCCCGGTTCCATCACCACCGGTGCCGACGATATCGACGGCATCGGGCGGCGCGACCACGGGAAGCATCTTTGCCCGCATCGTGGCGACCGCACCGGCGATTTCGTCGACCGTTTCGCCGCGCACGCGAAGCGCCATCAGGAAACCGCCGATCTGTGATGGCGTCGCCTTTCCCGACATCAGGATGTCGAATGCATCACGTGCTTCGTCCCTGGTCAGGCTCTCGCCGTTTGCGACCTTCCCCAGAAGGGGTTTCAGTTCAGCCATGGCTATTACCTTTTCGTCAGCGGATCATGCCGGTAGCCTGGTCTGCAGCGGCCCGGTTGATTGAAACACCGTAATCATGCTGGAGACGGTTGACCATCTGGTCCAGCATGTCATCGCCCGCAGTGTCCGCCATCCGGCGCAAGGGTTCATCCGATGTCAGTGCGTCCGCCATGACCTGCTGCGACGCCGTCACATTGATGAGAAGGCGGCTTTCCCCGTCCGCGGCCATGGCCGTGGTCACGAGGTCGACCGGACCTGCAAAGAGGGCTGCTATTGCTTCGGAACCGAAGATCGCATCCTGGTCGTTGCGGCTGAGGCCTTCTTTCGTCTCGACCGCGATGCCAAGCTCTTCGGCGATGGCGGCAAGTGTCTCGCCTTTTTCCACACGCGCCTTCAGTTCATTTGAAAAGGCTTGGAGAGCCGCACGTTGCTGTTCATCCGTCCAGTCCGCGACGGCCCGGTCGCGGACCTCCTCCAAGGTCTGGTCCCGCTCCGCAATGATCTCGTCGACCTCAAACCAGACATAGCCGTCATTGCCAAGGGCGACCGGCAAGGGCTGCGCGCCCGGCTCCGTCCTGAAGACATCTGTAAGCAGCATGTCGGATTGGGGCAGGGTGGTGATGCTTTCGCCTTCTTCGTCACGCCCCGAGGCATCTGTGGTGACAGTTTGAACCGTCAGGTTCAGTTCCTTTGCTGCTTCGTCGAGCATTGCTCCTGTCGCACGGATATCTTCGAAGCGATCGTGAACGTTGAGAACTTCCTGCGATGCCGCGGCAAGCGACAGCTGCTTTCGGATCTCGTCACGGACTTCCTCAAACGGCTTGGTCGTTTGAGGCGTGAGATTGCTCACCCGCAAGATGACGGGTCCAAAAGCACCGTCAACGACCGGTGTTGTTGCGGCCTCGGTGGTAACGGCAAAGGCGGCTTCGGCCAGCTTGGGATCCGGCATGCTTTCCTTCGTGAATGTGCCAAGCAGGACGTCTGACGGGGTTTTTCCCTGGTCGGCGACCAACTGGTCAAAGGTCGTCGTCCCGTCCTTGAGCTGTGCTGCTGCTGCCTGTGCCATCTCCCGGTCGGTGTAGGTCAACTGCTCGATCGTACGCGTCGCGCGGGTGGTAAAGCCGTCCTTGCGGCGTTCATATTCGGCTCTCGCGTCCTCGTCGGACACGATCGTCGGATCGGCAATGTCTGCAGGCTGCAGTGTCACAAAGGTGAAGCGTCGAAATTCCGGTGCACGATAACGGGTCTTTACGCCTTCAAACCATGCGGAAAGGACATCGTCGCCGGGCACCTTGACGGGATCGATATTGGCATTTGAAAGCACAAGGTATTCGACGTTTCGGCTCTCGTCGCGGTACTGCTTGAGCGCGTCAAGCATCACCTGCGGTGGTGTAAAGCCATCGGAGACTGCTTCCACGATCTGGCTGCGCACGGCAACCTTGCTGCGCTCCATGATGTAATCGTCTTCGCGCAAGCCCGCATTGCGCAACCGCGACGTAAAGAGATTGCGGTCGAACTGGCCATTGGATCCTTGAAATGCAGGATCTTTCGCAATCAGAAGCGCGAGCCTGTCGTGCGAAAGTCCAAGCCCCATATCGTCGGCGAGCTGATCGAGGGCGGCCCCGGCGGCAAGCTGAGAGAATACCTGCTGGTCGATGCCAAACGCCCGTGCCTGATCTGCCGTCAGTTGCGTGCCGAACTGGCGGCTCAGTGCCGCAATCTGGCGCTGATAGGCCATGGCGAATTCCTGCGAGGAAATCTCCTGGTCACCGACTGTCATCACGGTGCTGGCATCGGAGGAAACGATGGATGTTGAGACACCCCAGACCGCGAAGGATGCAACCAAAACCAGAAGGAGGGCCTTGGCAACCCAGGAGCGGGAAGCGTTTCTGAGTGAATTGAGCATTGCCTACGATACCTTAAATAATGTCGGGCCGCTTCAGGCGGCATGGGTCGGTTGTCTCTAGAACAATCTGTTAAGGAAATGAAGGGATTTGCACGCAAAAGGATGAGAGGAACGCCGTGATCGCGACATGATGGCGGGATCGCCGCGCTACAGCCGTTTCTACCGGGACGTCTGTAGCTGTGGTTGATCGGCCATTGCGATGGTTTTGAAACCGGCAAACGTCGATCCCGAGATTGTTTCAGCGACAGGCAACTGCTACCAGCACAAGGTCTTGAAATAGTTGGTTCGCAGCATTCGGTTTTAGCCGGATCAGTGGCAGGAAAACGGATGTCAGTCGTGAACAGTCCTCGTCCCCGTTGCGGGTCACTACCTGAAGAAGTCGCAGTTTCGGGCGGGCACGGGACGACGCAAAATGCGTCGCCGATGGCCCGGTTCATGGTCGGCGCAAGCCTCGTCCTGATCGCGTTCAACCTTCGTCCGGTCTTTTCCAGTGTCTCGGCTCTTTTGCCAGAGATAAGCGTCGAGCGCGGCCTTGGTGATATCGGCGCCAGTCTTTTGACGACATTGCCTGTTGTGTGTCTCGGCGCCTTTTCGCCACTTGCGCCGCGACTGGCGCAACGTCTCGGTACGGAAAGAACGCTTCTACTCGTTGTTCTGCTGCTGGCTTTCGGGACCGCCCTTCGAGGGCTCCCATCCGCGACGTTCCTGTTTCTTGGAACCGCGATCGCCGGGGCATGTATTGCGGTCGGCAATGTTCTCCTCCCCGGTGTCGTGAAACGCGACTTTCCTGATCGCACGGCGCTTTTGACAGGGCTTTACACCATGGCGCTGTGCGGTGGAGCCGCGGGCGCTGCCGGATTGACGATGCCGTTGAAGAACATGCTGGACCTGTCCCTGGGTGGAGCGCTGGCAATCTGGGCTCTACCTGTTGTGATCGCGGCCCTTGTGTGGTTGCCCCAGGTCCTTGGAAAGGCCAGTGCGGGCGGCTCCAGCAAAAGGCGTGTCATCGGGCTTTGGAAGAATCGCCTGGCGTGGCAGGTGACGCTCTTCATGGGGTTGCAGTCAGCCCTTGCCTATTGCGTTTTCGGCTGGCTGGTACCGATCTTGCGCGAGCGCGGTCTTGATGCGGTTGCAGCTGGCGGTATCGTTTCCGTATCGGTGATGGTCCAGGCGGGTGCCTGTCTCGTCATCCCGCATATTTCCGTTCGCGGGAGGAACCAGTGCGTGGTCAATGCCACGTTGTGTGTGATTGCGGTTGGCGCGCTGCTCGGTCTTCTGTTTGCGCCGCTGTCGACTGTCTGGGTCTTCGCCGTACTGCAAGGTATCGGGCAGGGTGGCCTGATCGCTGCGGCGATGACGAACATTGTCTTGCGCTCTCCCGACCCGCTGATTGCGTCGCACCTGTCCGGCATGGCGCAATGCGTCGGCTATCTCCTGGCGTCGGTGGGTCCCCTGATCGTTGGCCTGATCAGGGGCTGGACGGGCAGTTTTGCGACGACATCGATCCTCTTCGTTGTTCTTGGCACCGTTGCCGCGATCAATGGCTGGCTGGCCGGTCGCGACCGCTACGTGAACGTACGCATCGAAGAGGTCCCTTGAGCGGATCGCGAAATCCGACGGGTTCGCTGTCGCCGCCTCCGGTTACCGGTTCACAGGGCAGAGCGGATCTTTTCGGCAACCTCCGGCGATACCCATGCCGTCCACAGGTCCTCGTTTTCCTGAAGGAAGTGACGTGCGCCATCTTCGCCCGTTGCCTGATTATCCGTCATCCAGGCCATGACGGCGTTTACTGTTGCGTTGCTCCATGACCGCTCGTTGAGATAGTCCAGGATCTCCGCTCCGGCCCGGTCCGCGAACTCCTTGGTCAGCATCGTCTGTACCATGTCCTTCGGCCAGTCATTGCGGACCGGGTCCGGGCAGTCGGCAACAGTGTTGCAACGTTTCCACTCCGCTTCGTCATAGGGCACGCCGTGATCAAGCTTTACCATCTCGTATTTGCCGAGAAGTGCCGTTGGGGCCCAATAGTAGCCGACCCAGCCATCCTTGCCCTCGTAAGCCTTGGCAATCGAGCCATCAAGGCCTGCCGCAGATCCGGTGTCCACCAGGGTGAAGCCGGCCGCCTCTGCTTCATATGCCTTGTAGAGCTGTGCAGTGGCAACCGTGCCACCCCAGCCTGCCGGCCCGTTATGGATCGCCCCCTTGGACGGATCTTCGGGATCGGGAAACAGTTCCGGGTGTTTCAGCATGTCGTCGATCGTCTTGATGTCAGGATGAGCATCGGCGATATATTTCGGGATCCACCAGCCCTGGACGCCACCATCAGTCAAGGCGATTGCCGCGCCGACAAGCTTGCCTTCGCTCACGCCACGACCAACCACTTCCGGCAGGAGATCGACCCAGCCTTCAGGCGCAAGATCGGGCTGCCCCTTCTCGACCATGGACGTCAGGGTCGGGACCGTATCGCCCACGATCACATTTGCATTGCAACCAAATCCCTCGTTGAGAATGAACTGGTCAAGCGCGGCCAGGACTTCTGCACTCTGCCAGTTCATGCTGGCAATGGTCACGTCACCGCATTGTGCAAGCGAAGCACTTGCGCCGAAAGCGAAGAAGGAAAATGCAAGGCACGTTGAAGCAAGAAGTTTTTTCATCAGAGGTTCCCTTCGGTTCTGGTGTCCGGCAGACAGCTTTTCCTCAACGCTGCCATAGGCCAGGGTTCATTGCCCATGCTTTATCGTTCAGGCAGTCTTGCAGGCTTGAATGCCGGTGCCGTCTTGTTTGCGGCGCGCCTTTTTCCGATACCGTCATGGGCAAGATTGACATCTATCGCAAAATCCGGGGTTGCGATTTCTCCCACACCTGAAAGACTGTTCCATATAGGTATGTGAATGCGGGACGACGTCTGTTCCGTGACAAAACACGAAGGATCACCGACTATGGATGTTTTAACAAGGGCTGCCGGCTTTATGCTCGCAATGACGCTTTGTGCCGGGACAGCCAATGCGCAGGTTGTGGTTTCCTCCAAGATCGACACCGAGGGAGGTGTACTCGGCAATATCATCCTGGAAATCCTCGATGCCAACGGCATTGAAACGACGGATCGCATCCAGTTGGGTGCAACGCCGGTTGTCCGCGCCGCCATCACAGCCGGTGAGATAGACATCTACCCGGAATATACCGGCAATGCCGCCTTCTTCTTCGAAAAGGCGGATGATCCGGCCTGGAAGAATGCCGCTGAGGCCTATGAAAAGGCAAAAAGCCTTGACTACGAGGCAAACCAGATCGTCTGGCTGACGCCATCGCCTGCAAACAACACCTGGGCGATTGCGCTGCGCAAGGACGTGGCAGAGGAAAATGATCTCGCAACGCTTTCGGACTTTGGCAAATATGTTGCCGGTGGCGGTGAGGTTGTGCTTGCTGCGTCATCCGAATTTGTCAACTCTGCTGCAGCATTGCCGGCATTCCAGACGGCGTATGAATTCACCATGAAGCCCGAGCAACTCATCACCCTTTCAGGTGGTGATACGGCAGCAACGATTGCCGCGGCAGCCAACCAGACAAATGGCGCCAATGCGGCGATGGTCTACGGGACCGATGGTGGCATTGCACCGTCCGGCCTCGTCGTTCTCGAAGATGACAAGGGCGTCCAGCCGGTATATCAGCCAGCGCCGATCATCCGCGAAGAGGTCCTCAAGGCGCAACCTGAGATCGAAGAACTCCTCAAGCCGGTGTTCGAAAAGCTCGACCTCGTGACGTTGCAGACGTTGAACGGGCGTGTCCAGCTCGGTGGCGAACCTGCAAAGGCCGTTGCGACAGACTTCTTGAAAACAAACGGTTTTCTCAACTAGCAGGGGGTCGGTTGCGTGCCGTTGCCGCAGCCAGTGGTCGAAAGTGAACACCTGGGGGGCGGTCCTGTGATCTTGCGTCTGGACAAGCTCGGTGTCGTCGTTGTTATCCTTGTCCTTTACGGCGCAATATCGCCATTTGCGACCTTGAAGGCCAACAGGATCGTTCAGGGCGAGAGCTTCCTTCTCCTTGCAAGCCTGCCGGCGTGGATCGGGTGGTTCCTGCTGGCAGTGCTCGCCGGCACAGCCACGTTGGCGCTTGTCAAGACAAGCGCCGTGATGCGACTGCTTGCGGCAGCGTTTGCACTGATCGTGCTGCTCTTGTGCATTGGCAGGGCAGGTGCTGATCTTCTGCCCGCAGACAACAGTTACGCACGTGTCTCGCCGGCATCGGGCTTTTGGGTCTTGCTCTTTACGTTTGCGCTTCTTGCCGCCGACGCGATCGCCCGCTTGCAGCCATCGCCATTGAAACGGCTTTTCGCACTGGCCGTTGCAATTGCAGTTGTTGCAGTCGTCCTCCTGTTGGGTGTCTGGGACAGCCTGTCGATCATGCAGGAATATGCCGCTCGTTCCGATGTCTTCTGGACGGAAGCCGTCCGTCACCTGGTGCTGGCTCTTGGCTCCCTCTTGGCGGCGACCATTGTGGGCTTGCCGCTCGGCGTCTTTGCCTGGCGCGTGCCAGGTTTCAGGGCTGGCGTGCTCAACAGCTTGAACCTTGTACAGACCATTCCTTCGATCGCTCTTTTCGGGATACTGATCGCACCTTTAGCCTGGATTGCGGTCAATATCCCCGGTGCAAGGGCGATCGGCATTAGCGGTATTGGCGCGCCACCTGCCTTCGTGGCGCTGTTTCTCTATTCCCTGCTGCCGGTCGTGGCCAATACTGTTGCAGGCCTCGACAGTGTCCCGCGGGCCGCCCGGGAGGCTGCAAGAGGATTGGGAATGACGTCGCGACAACGTCTGTTTCGAATAGAGTTTCCGATTGCAATGCCGATGATCCTGACCGCCATCCGTATCGTTCTCGTGCAAAATGTCGGACTTGCGACCATTGCTGCGTTGATCGGTGGTGGCGGGTTTGGGACGTTTGTCTTTCAGGGGCTCGGGCAGACGGCAACCGATCTCGTGCTTTTGGGTGCGCTGCCAACGGTTGCACTCGCATTCATCTTTGCGGTCAGCCTTGATGCGGTAATCGAGTTGAACGGACCGACGCGCGATGCGCGAAGGAGGAAGCCATGATCGAGATCGAATCGGTGTCGAAATTCTATGATGGACGGCCGGTCGTGGATGATGTTTCCCTCATGGTTGAGCCGCGAACCATCACCGTCATCGTCGGAACGTCCGGATCCGGAAAGACGACCCTGTTGCGCACGATCAATCGTCTGGTGGAACGGGATAAGGGTGTCATCCGTCTCGATGGCAAGGACAATCGCACGATTGCCGGGCATGAGCTTCGCCGTCACATCGGTTACGCCATTCAGGGACATGGTCTGTTTCCCCATCGAACCGTCGCTGAAAACATTGCGACGGTTCCCAGCCTCCTTGGTTGGGACCGCCAGCGTATCGACGGCAAGGTGCAGGAGCTCTTATCTCTTTTCCAGCTCGACCCGGATACATTCGCAACGCGTTATCCGCACGAGTTGTCCGGTGGTGAGCAGCAACGTGTCGGTGTGGCACGTGCGCTTGCCGGCGAGCCCAATGTTTTGTTGATGGATGAGCCCTTCGGCGCACTTGATCCGGTCATAAGGGCAAAGGCGCAGGAGGATCTCCTCGCCATTCAAAAACATCTCGCGACGACAATTATCCTGGTAACCCATGACATGGAGGAAGCCTTCAAGCTCGCCGACAAGATAGCCGTCATGGACGGCGGGCAATTGCTACAATATGATCGCCCGAGCGAACTCGTTCGCCGACCGGCGACACCATTTGTCGAAGCCCTGATCGGCCTCAATGAACGTCCATTTCGCCTGCTTGCCCTGCAAAGCGTCGCGGACGTAACGGAACCTGGCGAAGCTGACGGACAACCGGTGAGCGAAGCCATGAGCCAAAAGGATGTTCTCGCCGAGATGATATGGTCCGGTCGGCGTGCGGTGAAGGTGGCGACAGCAAAGGGCAAGGTGATTGGACGTGTGACCCTTGATGGTCTCCTCAAGCGGGCACAAGACCGGCGATGAGGACGTGGCTGCCCAACGCCTTGCGCCTGATGTTGTCGGTGCTGCTTTTCGCATTCCTGCTCTGGCCGGAGATCTTTGAGCCACTTTTGAAGCCGCTTGTGCGACAGAACGCACCGGCAATCTACAATCACGGCAGCCTGCTTTCACTGACTTTGCAGCATCTTTTGACAGTCTTCGTCGCCACGATCGCTGCAACGGTCGTGGCGGTGAGCCTCGCCATTCTGGTCAGTCGCCCGATCGGAGCGGAGTTCTTGCCGCTGTCTCGTTCCCTTGTAAATATCGGGCAGACCTTTCCCCCCGTCGCGGTTCTAGCACTCGCCGTGCCTGTTCTGGGCTTTGGTGAAAAACCGACCCTTGTTGCGCTCTTTCTCTACGGACTGTTACCGATCTTCGAAAATACGCTGACGGGACTGACGACGTTGCCTGCGGCCGTGATGGAGGCTGCACGTGCAACGGGCATGACGGGGCTGCAGAGGCTGACACGAATCGAACTTCCTCTGGCACTGCCGATCATTCTGGCCGGGATCAGGTTGTCGGTAGTCATCAGCCTGTCGACTGCAACGATCGGGTCCACCGTGGCTGCAAAAACCCTTGGTGAGGTCATCATCGCCGGGCTGCAGACGAACAATCTTGCGTTTGTCATACAAGGTGGATTGATTGTTGGAGCGCTTGCAATACTGATTTACGATACACTTTGCGCCATGGAACGACGTATCGCGGCTCGTACCTAGAAAGCGTGGTGTCGAGCTATATGTCTTGTCGATCGCGAAGGGGACAAACGCCATGGTGATCCAGCGCCTGAGTTTTTACGTGCTGCTGGTGAGTGTGACAGTGGCCTTCATCGTTGTCCTCTTGCCTCTTTATTCGGCAATATTCTGGGCCATTGTGCTGGCGATCATCTTCTTTCCGCTGCATGCCTGGCTTGAAGCAGGGCTTGGAGGTCGCCGCAATCTGGCATCCGCGGTTTCCGTTCTCGTCTGCCTGTGTCTTGTCATCATTCCGGGCCTTGTCATCTTGACGTCGCTGCTGCGTGAGGCAAACAACCTGTATCAGCAGATCGATACCGGCCAGATTGACATAGCAAATCTTCTGGAACGCCTGCAGAACGCCTTGCCGGCTTTCGTCCAGGCGCGACTGAATGTCCTCGATTTCACAGGTTTTGCCGAGTTCCGCGATCGCCTGTCGTCGGCATTGATGGATGGTGGACGCTTCTTTGCAGGCCGGGCACTCAGTCTTGGTCAAAACACCGTTCAGTTCCTCATTTCGTTTTGCGTCATGCTCTACCTGCTCTTCTTTCTCTTTCGAGACGGACGCTGGCTTGCGGGTGCCTTGAGGCGCGCTTCACCCTTGAGCGATACAAATACCCAGCGCTTCACGACGAAGTTCACCTCCGTTGTGCGTGCAACTGTGCGCGGCAACATCATCATTGCCGTGATACAGGGTACGATCGGTGGCGTGACGTTCTGGGCCCTTGGGGTGGCGCCGGCACTGCTATGGGGTGTCTTGATGGCCATCCTGTCACTTCTGCCGGCTGTTGGCGCCGCTGTCGTATGGGTGCCGGCTGCCATCTATCTTGCCCTGACGGGGTCTTGGCTCAAGGCCATGCTGCTGGTGGCCATCGGTGTCCTCGTCATTGGACTGATCGATAATCTGTTGCGGCCACCACTGGTCGGAAAAGAGTCTAAACTCCCGGATTACCTTGTGCTTGTTTCCACGATCGGTGGTTTGTCGATACTTGGTATCAACGGTTTCATCATCGGGCCGTTGACGGCAGCACTGTTCATTTCGGCTTGGGACATCTTCACCGAAGAACGCGCCAGATCAGACGATTTCCAGGGGTAGAGGTGCGCGGATACAGCTGGTTCATGTCCGTTCAAGTCTGCCGGCGATGAACAAGGCGGCAGCATATGGCCGTCATGTGGAGCTGTGTTTGAATGTCGCCACCAGAATCGGCCGGCTCTGGCATCCATCATCGCGTTTCGTTTGTGATCCGTTCTTCTGTCACAATGTGTGCGCAAACCCGAAACGCTTGATAGCAGGATGAATTTTTGCCATCTGTCTTGGTCCAGAGATTCACCGCAGAACAGTTCGGGATTTGCAATGACGACCAATATCAACGAAACCGAGACCAGATCATTCGAGGCGGATGTGGCCCGCCTCCTGCACATGATGGTGCATTCGGTCTATTCAGACAAGGACGTGTTTCTGCGTGAATTGATCTCGAATGCCGCCGATGCCTGCGAAAAGCTGCGGTATGAAGCGATCGAGAACCCGGCGGTGCTCGGCGAGGACCCCAAACCTGCCATCACGATTTCAGCCGACGCTGAGGCCAGGCGCCTTGTCGTCGAAGATAACGGCATCGGCATGAGCCGAGAAGAGCTGGTAGAGGCGCTTGGCACGATCGCGCGGTCTGGCACACGTGCCTTCATGGAGCGCGTCGAAGCAGCCAAGGCAGGCGAGGGAGCGGAACTCATCGGCCAGTTTGGTGTCGGCTTCTATTCAGCCTTCATGGTCGCCGACAAGGTCGATGTCATCACCCGCAAGGCGGGAACGGATGAAGCATGGCACTGGTCATCCGATGGCAAGGGATCTTACGAGATCGCTCCCGCCAATCCTGACGAAGCACCAAAGCGTGGAACGCGTGTCGTGCTGCATCTGATGGAGGACGCGGAAAATTATACGCAAGCCTACCAGCTCGAGCGTCTGATCAAGGAACAGTCCGGTCATGTGCCCGTGCCTGTTTCACTCATGGACAAGCCCGGGACCGAGATGCGTGAAATTGCCGACGGCACGGCGCTGTGGATCAAGGCAAAGAGCGATATCACGACGGAGGAGTATACGGACTTCTACCGTGGCATATCCGGACAATATGACGAGCCGGCGACGACGATCCACTTCAAGGCTGAGGGGCGCCACGAATACAGCACACTCGCCTTCATACCGGGTTCACGCCCGTTTGACCTGTTTGATCAGGATCGCAAGGGTCGGATGAAACTCTATGTCCGCCGCGTCTTCATCACTGACGATGCGGATCTTCTTCCGCGATATCTGCGTTTCGTGCGCGGTCTGGTGGATTCCGCCGATCTCCCTTTGAACCTCTCGCGCGAAATGATCCAGGAAAGCCCGCTTCTGGCGGCGATCCGCAAAGGGGTAACGAACCGCATCCTTTCGGACCTGGCGAAACTCCAAAACAGTGACGCCGAAGCCTATGCCAAGATCTGGGAGGATTTTGGCGTCGTCATCAAGGAAGGGCTTTACGAAGATTTCGAGCGACGCGAGCAATTATTGAAGCTGGCGCGGTTCCATTCGACAAGTTCAACGGATGGTTGGCGCAGCATGGCCGACTATGTTGCGGGCATGAAGGACGGTCAAAAGGCAATCTATTTCATGACCGGTGACGACCAGGCACGGCTTGAGGTCTCGCCCCAGCTCGAAGGCTTCAAGGCACGCGGCATTGAAGTTCTGCTCTTGACCGACCCTGTTGACAGCTTCTGGGTAACGATGGCGCCAGAATTTGACGGTAAGCCGATGAAGTCCGTGACGCAGGGTGGCGCAGACCTATCCGATATCGCGCTGAGCGACGATACAGCACAACCCGACGCCGAGATGTCTCCTGAAGTTGCGACCTTTATCGCATTCTTGAAATCGATACTCAGCAACGAGGTGTCAGACGTCAAAATGTCCAATCGTCTGACTGAAAGCGCCGTCTGCCTTGTCGCACCGGATGATGGTCCAGACCGCCAGATCGAGAGAATGTTGAGTGCTGCAGGACGGCTCGACACCGTCACAAAGCCTATCCTTGAGATCAACCCGCGACACGAACGTATCCTGTCGCTGGCGAGCCTGGGTGACGGCGACCTGTCGTTTCGGGATGACGTGGCGCATCTGCTCTATGATGAGGCACGCGTACTGGATGGCGATAAACCGGTCGATCCGAAGGCATTTTCGCAGCGGTTGGCACGCGTCGTCCGTCGCTCCATCGGATGACGGGGCAGGCGGCTCGACCTTTCCGTCACTATCAGGTGCGTCGCAACAGGAGTGCAACCAGTTCGGCCTGTCGATTGGTGCCAGTCTTCTGGAAAATGTTGCGCATGTGAAAGGCGACAGTTGTGCGCGAGACGTTCGTGTCCCTTGCGATCCGTGTCAGTGACTTGCCTTGTGTCAGCGCTGACGCGACACGCATTTCGGCCGGTGTCAGCCCAAGGGATGGAGCAATGGTCAATGCGTCGCCAACAGCCATCTCATCGGTCCCTGCTTCACGCAGACGCTCTATTTGGCGCAGCCGCGCGTCGACAGTGGCCAGCAGGAGATCATAATCGATCGGCTTGACAAGATAGTCGTCCGCGCCGAGGCGTTTGCCGGTAACGACTTCGCGCGGATCGCCAAGAGCGGAGAGGAATACAAAGGGGATATCGGCATGAGCCGGTCTCTGCGTCTGCACGATCTTCAGCACGCCGTAACCGTTAAGTTCTGGCATGGAAATATCGCACAGGATCAGGTCGGGTCGTCTTTCTTCAAGAACGTCAAGCGCTTCTCGACCATTGCAGGCCTCGATGACGTCATAGCCTGCTTCGACAAGTTCGTCGGCGATGTCCCGGCGCAGGTCATCTTCATCTTCCACACAAAGGATGACCGGCAGCTTTTCCCTGTTGCAAGAAGTATGCGTCATGCTGGCTCCTGATGGAGATTGGCGATCGGATCGGTCGTGGGATGAGGCCCGTTTCGTGGAAGTATCATCGCCAGCCGTATCGTGCCCCGCCTTGATGGCTGCAACTGCACGTCGCCACCTTGCAGACGCGCAAGCGCTCTGGCCATGTAGAGCCCGACGCCGATGCCCTGGCGCCCCTCGGCATTGCGTCCGCGAAAATACCGTTCGAACAGCGCCTTGCGTTCGGCCGGTCCGTCCAGCGTCCCCTCATTGACCACTGCGCATTCGATCTGTGTGCTTTCAACGGAAACGGTCACATTGATCGGTGAAGCGGCGGGAGAATATTTGACGGCATTGGACATCAGGTTCAGGAGAATGTTTTCGACATGGACGGGATCACAATATGTGATGGCAGAACCCTCCTCAGGACATGTGATTGTGGTTTGTCTCTCGGGTGTCTGTTCGTTTTGACGGGCGCATATGTCCGATGCAAGCTTTCCAAGGTCGCAAGCCTCGCTATGGATTTCGATCTGACCGGCATCGAGACGAGCGGCGTCGAGTGTGCTTTCCACGAGCTTTGTTAGGCGGCCGATAGCGAGGCGGGCCTTGCTGCCACGCTCCACGAGTTCCGTCTTCGACAGTCTGTCGCCCCGTCGCATGAGACGTTGAAGGGCGGAATCGACAATCGCAAGCGGCGTCCGGAACTGGTGCGAGATCATCGTTCCGAAATTGCGATAGAGCTCGGCTGTCTCCCGTTCGCGGGCGAGGGCCGCGTCAAGCTCCTTGGTGCGCGCCTGCACCAGGTGCTCCAGATGATCGCGATGATCTGCGATTTCCTTTTGTGCGGCTCGCCGTTCGGTGACGTCCGAGATCAAGAGAATGGAACCTATGATCCGTTGTCCATCGCGCAACGAAAAGCAGTGCACATCGACATAGCGTGGTGAACACTGGTCGCACGGGAAAAAGGGTTGATCGAACAGTTCCGCCGGTTGCCCTCCAAGGGCTTTGTCTATCCCCTGCCTGATCCTGTCGACCTGGAAAAAGCCGGAGACATCGTCGAGCGCAAGGCCGATGGTCGTTTCGGCCGGCAGGCTAAAGAGGCGTTCGGCCGCTTCATTCCACACGGTACAGCGGAGGTTGAGATCGACAGCCACAATGCCGTCGCCGCTGGAGCCGATCAGCAGTTGGGAAAAGGCCTTTTCCTTGTCCAGAAGTCGCGTTCGGCGTTTTGCGTCGCGTATGGCGGACACAAACTGTGCGCAAAGGGCTGCTCCTGCAAGCGAAATTCCAATCAATGAGGCGAGGATCTGCCACAACTGCTTGCGCGATGTGTCGAGCGTTTCACCGAGCGCATCCCATTCATAGACCATCGCCTTGTTGCCTGCGCGACCCAACATCTCGTTATAGGGGTCGAGCAATGTCTGTACACGCTGCAGGCGGTTTTCTTCGGGAACGCTGACGGTTGCGTTCAGGGCAGAAAGGCCCTCCTTTAGATCGTCGAGGGCGCCTGAAAAGCCCAGCGCTTCCATCCGGCGGCGCTGCGGCCCATCATCGAGCAATGCCAGGCGGCTCAAGAATACATTATAACGCAGTTCCAGGATTTCGGGGTCCAGTTCACCGGTAGAAACCCTGGCGATTGTCGAACTCAATTCCAGGCTCGCCGCATGGGCACGCGAGATCACCCAAACCATGTTCTGGGTCGCATCGATGCGCATATCGCGTTCGATACCGGAAAGCCTTGTCAGGGAAAAAGTCAGCGAAATGACGAATATCGCAATTGTCAGTATCGGCAGCATGATGCCGACGATACGACGCACCGGCCTGCTCATTTTATATCCAGCCGGCGCAACTGCCAGACCCAGCGATAATCGTAACGGATATCCTGCAATACGGTATGCTCATCGCGCGGATAGACGATCCAGAGCGGACCCTTGCCGCTGGGAAGGAGCGGCTTACCATCCATCTCATAGGCGACAAGGATGTCGAAGCGGTAGAATTCATCGATGCCGATGTCGATGACATAGTCGTTAAGGGCGGTTGCCGTGACAGTCGAGCCATGGGCACCGACACGCTCCAGCAGATGCCGCATCAAAAAGCCTTTGAACCGGCGCACGCCATCCGTCACCACTGTTGTCGTTTCCAGCCGAGACGGTGGCAGTGTCTTCAGCATATCCATGTCGAACAGTGCCGCACCATCCACATTGGTGTTCAATATGGTCCCGTGCACGTCGAGAACAGTCTGGCCTTCGGGCAGCGGCAAAGCGGAGCCGCCCTTTTCCTGCGCCGTTGCCGCAACGCTGGACAGCGACATGACGACAACAATACACAGCAGTTGCCGGGCGTTCTTAAATACCTTTTTCAAGAATGTTATCTTCTGGCCTCATTCGTTGGATGGTCACAGGCTGGACAATCTTTGGCCGGATCCACTTCAGAAGTGACGATCCTCCCCATGAGAACCATCACTTCATTGAACATGCCTGTCAAATCTGCAAACGGAATGTTCAGTAGGGTGAGCGACATGGTTGCCGCGGCCCGTTATAGGGTTGGAATGTATCGTCAGATGCGCGATAGGACCGATATCGGTCATAGCACCAGTCGACATGCGCCTTCGTCATGACGCGGCCTCGATAGGCCGGAGCCGGCTGGGGCTGACTTGCGATCGCTCCGCCGATGATCGCGCCAAGACCGAACGCTGCCAACGGGTACCACAAACCGTCTGAATGCCGG